>DATNKH010000614.1:0-2992 GCA_035603475.1 Thermoanaerobaculia bacterium | reverse complement strand
AGTGGGTCAGTGTCCCTCGGAGTCCCTTTGGGCGAGGGGCCAAAGTCCCCCGCCCCCGCAGTCTCGGCCCCTCGCCCAAAGGGACTCCGAGGGACACTGACCCACTACCGGATCCGTGACTGACGCCGGCATTGTACCGGCTCGGATACGATAGGGACGCAGCAGGCGACGGCGGGTTCGTGACCGACGGCGGGGCAGTGGCCGACGGCGGGGTCGTGACCGAGAGCGGCGCCGAGACCGCGCGGGAGAGCGTGGAAAGGACTGGCATGGAGCTCGAGCACCCGACCGCGATCCGTCCCGAGGAGCACGCGGCCTTCGACGAAGCCCGGATGAGCAAGAGCACCCTGTTCCAGTCGGAGCGCCTGCTGGTCGGGCTGAACGCCTTCGAGCCGGGCCAGGAGCACAAGCTGCACGCGCACGCCGGCCTCGACAAGGTCTATCACGTGCTGGCCGGCAGCGGCCTCTTCCTGCTCGAGGGGCGCGAGGTGCCGATGAGCGCCGGCACCCTGCTCATCGCCCCGGCCGAGGTCCCGCACGGCATCCGCAACACCGGCCCCACCCGCCTGCTCGTGCTGGCCATCCTGGCGCCGTCGCCGTAGCGAGGCGCGCCAGCGCCCTACGGGCCAAGCGGCCGCAGGACCCGCAGCTTCTTGACGCCGGCTACCGCACTCTCCAGAGCTTGTGCTGCTGGACCGACAGGCGCCAGGGGGGATTGTCCTTGCAGAGCCGGATGCACCAGTCGAGGGCGCGGCGGTCGAGCCCGTCGCCGTCGAAGGCCGGCGAGATGAGAAAGTGCTCGGCCTTCACCACGGTCCGCGGCAGCGCCTGGCCGTGAGCCCGCACGTACTTCACCTCGTGGGCCATGCGCTGGCGGATGGCGTGCTCGGCCACCTTCGGGCTGACGGTGATCCAGTCGATGCCGGGTGGCAGCTCGACGCTGCCGTTGGTCTCGATGGCCAGCTGCAGGCCGGCGCCGTGTAGGGCGTCGATCAGCTCGCGGTCGACCTGCAGCGCCGGCTCGCCGCCGGTCAGCACCAGCCAGCCGCAGTCGGCGGAGAGCTGGCGCGCCTCGACGACGATCTCGGGGGCGGTGAGCCAGCGGCCGGACTCGAACTCCGTGTCGCAGTCGAAGCCGTGCGTCTCGACCCGGCACTCCTCGTTGCAGCGCGCCAGGCGGAGAAACAGGTTCGGCGTGCCGGCCCGCACCCCCTCGCCCTGAAGGCTGTAGAAGATCTCGTTGACCAGGTATCGCGCGGCCACGCCGCAAGAATACCGGAGGACGCCGGAACCCGCCTCGCAAGGCGGGCAGCGGGCACCCACTACCGGGCAGCGCCGAGGCGTGGGAGGCGCGCGGGCAGCACCAAGAGTCGTGCCCTTGCCAGGGGCGTAAACAGGCGGTAGATTGGCATTGACTTACGCTTTGTTTACGCCTACAGTGAGGACATCAACCGGAAGCGGCTGGCGCAGGACCGGCAGCCGAGCTTCCGGCGAGTCGCCGTCCCTGCCTCGCCCTCGGCGATCATCGCGATCGTCTCGATCGCCCTGATCGTCCGATCGTCGCGATCGGCGGAGCTCGCGGAGATCGAGACTGAGATCGATCTCGAATCTGGCGACCGCGAGCGAGACCCGCCTGGCGCTGGCGGCGGCTGGAGTCACTGGAGTCCATTGCCATCAGGAGATCGCCGTGCATACCTCCACTCCCCCACTCGTCCCTGCTTCTCCGGTGTTGACCGGCCTGGGCCAGGCGCTGCGCTGGCTGCGCGAACGGCAGGCCCGCAAGCAGTACCGCGTCGCCGACGACGCCGGCGTCACGAAAGGCATGCTCTCGGCCTACGAAACCGGCCGTCAGCGACCGTCCCTCGAGACTCTCGACAAGCTTCTGGAGACGCTGGGCTGCGACCTGAACGATCTGCACAACGCCCTGCAGATCGTCAACGGCCGGCCCGAGCGGATGAAGGGGTGGCAGCTCCGCGACGCCGCCCCGCATCTCCCGCATCGTACGGATCTCCCAGATCTGCAGCAGGCTGAGTCAGGGCTGAACGAGCGGGCTGCCGGCCACGCCCCGGGCCACCCCGGCGTCCACGATCCCGCCCGTCCGGCGCCGCGCCAGCGTCCTGGCTACGCGGCGATGCCCGCCTTCGCCTTTCTCGCCGAGATGCCAGGAGGTCGCGCGGGCGCGCCTCTTGCCGGCGAGGTCCGCGAAGGCGGTCGCGGCCGGCTCACGGGCGAGCTCTACCGCCTCCTCGGCGTGACCGGCGACGATCAGACTGCGGCCACGTCCCTGCCGGCCTTGCCGGAGCTGCCGGAGCTGCCTGAGGAGGAGGAGCTGGCGCTGGCCCAGATGCTCGAGGGCTTCCATAACCTCCTACGCTACTGGCATCGTTGCATCGTCTCCCTGTCTCCGCGCGACCCGCACGAACCGCGCGAACCCGCCGAGCACCTGAGCCGCCCCGGAGGTACGTCCGGGCCGGCCGCGCCGGCGTCCGAGGTCGACGAAGGCAGCGGTCTCGACAAGCAGGGGAGCAGAGGTAAGCGCAAGGACTAGTGCCTCGTGGCGCAAATTCGCGGCATTAGTCGGCGAGGCATCCGCGCTCCTGGCCTGCCGGTCATGCCGTCATGACCCGGTCGTGGGTCAGCGTCCCCTGCCTCCCTTGGGGCGAGGGGTCGGGGTTTTGTGGGGGCCGGAGGACTTGGACCCCTCGCCCAGAGGGAGGCGGCGGACCCTGACCCACTACAGCTTCCCGGGGATCAACGGCGAAATTTCAAATTCAGGTAAACTACTGTGGGGGGGTTACCTCGGCGGAAGGATCGGCGCGGTATCGAGATCTGCTCGAGAATGCGCTTTCCTAGATGGAAGTCTGGCGGGACCCGGCGCCTTGGCGGCAATCCCGACACCTGCTCTAGCCGGCCAGCGGACCCCCGCCCGAGACAAGACCTTGTCACTGTCAGCGCCATCGTCATTCACGCCGGCGGAGCCGCCTCCCGCCTCCCC
>DATNKH010000613.1:0-3084 GCA_035603475.1 Thermoanaerobaculia bacterium | reverse complement strand
CCGCGTCTTCGCCCTCGACGATCCGGAGGCCGTGGAGCGCGCGCTCGCGGGGCCGCCGCGGATCGCCGCCGTGCTGCACTGCGCCGGCCCCTTCGTGCACACCAGCGCGCCGATGGTGCGGGCCTGCCTGGCGGCGCGCGCGCACTACCTCGACATCACCGGCGAGCTGGCGGTCTTCGAAGCGGTGCTGGCCGCCGGGCCCGCGGCGCGCGAGGCCGGGGTCGTGCTCCTGCCGGGGGTCGGCTTCGACGTGGTGCCGAGCGACTGCCTCGCCGCCCGGCTCGCCGACGCCCTGGTCGACGCTACCGAGCTCGACCTGGCCTTCGCCGTGGACCGCGGCGGCTACAGCCGCGGCACCCTGAAGACCATGGTGGAGAGCCTGCCGCAGGCGGGCGCGGTGCGCCGCGCCGGCAAGATCGTGCCGGTGCCGATCGCGTACGACGTGCGCGAGATCGAGTTCGGCTGCGGCAAGCGCTGGGCGATGACCATCCCATGGGGGGACGTCGCGACCGCCTACCACACCACCGGCATCCCCAACATCCGCGTCTATGCCGCCACGCCCCGGCGCACCGCGCGGCGTGCCCGGCGCCTCGGCGCCTTCCTGCCGCTGCTCGCCTGGCGGCCGGCGAAGCGCCTGCTGCAGGCGGCGATCGCCCGGCGGGTGAGCGGGCCGCCCCCCGAGGTCAGGGAGACGGCGCGGGTCCACCTGTGGGGAGAGGCGCGCAACGCCGCGGGCGAGCGGGTGACCGCCACCCTCGAGACTCCGGAGGGCTACCGCTTGACGGCCGAGTCGGCCGTGGAGTGCATGCAGCGCGTGCTGGCCGGGAAGGTGCCGCCCGGCAGCTGGACCCCGGGCCGCGCCTTCGGACCTCACTTCGTCGCCGAGCTGCCGGGGGTGGTGGAAGGAGAACTGCGGCGCTCGCCGGCGGCCGCACCGACACTACGAGGAGAGCGCCGATGAGACAGTTCGCGACGATCGCCGCGCGGGCGACGGCCGCCCTGACCATCCTGGCGTGGGCCACGGTGCCCGCCGCCCACGGTGCCTGGCTCCAGGCATTCCAGGCATTCCAGGCGCTCCGCGTCGCCGATGCCGGCCAGCAGCAGCCGGGACAGATCCAGCAGCCGACCGGCACCTGGCAGAAGCCCGGCGAGATCCAGCAGCCCAAGGGGACGTGGCAGAAGCCCGGGGAGATTCAGGTGCCGAAGGGCATCCAGGCGATCCAGGCGCACGAGTCGGGTTGCGAGCAGCGGCTCACCACCGTGGCCGATGCGCTGTTCGAGTTTGACAAGGCGACGCTGGGCGCCGACGCCGAGCAGACGCTGGCCGTGCTCGGCCCGCAGATCGCCCAGCGCGGCGAGCACCCGATCGTCATCGAGGGACACACCGATTCGATCGGCTCGGACGCGCACAACCAGCGGCTCAGCGAGCAGCGAGCGGCGGCGGTGCGCGCCTGGCTGGCCGCTCACGGCTTCGTGCCGGCGTCGACGCCGATCAAGGGCTACGGCAAGACCCGTCCGGTGGCGGCGAACACCAATCCCGACGGCTCCGACAACCCTGCCGGCCGCCAGCGGAACCGGCGGGTCGAGGTGGTGATCAAGACCTGCCCCTGAGAGACGGATTGACGGTCACACAGGGGCCAGCGGATGGCAGACCAGAGATCTCCCGATGAACTGCTCGACGATCAACCGCCGACCGAGTGAACTGTATGCGAGTCACCTCGGTGACGACCCGACTTCTGCTTGCGGCGCCTGAGCCTGCGAAGGCGAAGATGCGCCCGCAGATGTCCGCACGGGGACACGCGTGAGGGCAGGATCCCGCGCGGCCGCGAAACGGTGCCGCGAGAGGAACCTGAGAGCCCTGGTCGGCCAAGGGAGTTGTGGCAGCTCGTGCTCTGCCATGAGACGAGTCTCGATGGAGTGACCGCCGCCGACCGCCTTGTCGACGCAGCTCGACAGGGCCCAGATCGCCAGGAGGGCTGCCTGCGCTCGTTGCCGAGCCCTTTCGTTGTCGCTCGCCAGGTCCAGGTAAAAGCGCGTCAGGCGATCGAACCAGAGTCGTCTCTTGGCGATCTTCAGGACCTGGCAGAATTCCCGATAGGTCAGCAGGCGGCCATCGCGGAACATCTCCCAGCCGATGCTGTGCTGAATGGGGTAGAAGATGCCAAGGTCCTGGAGGAAGGCCCTGCTCACCAGGAAGGTCTGTCGTAGGAGCTCGGTATCGGCCTTACGCCCCAATCGCAAATAGGGGATATCGGTCCTGACCTTCGCGATCGAAGCAAACAGGCACGCGGTGAAGTAACACGAGGAGGCTAGGTAGCAGCCTGTTCCGGTAAACCAGACGTCCTCCCGTTGTGTCAGCTCCTTTTCCTCCTGGACGCTGCGCAGGAATGACGCGAACCCAGGTTTGAAGCTGATCTCGAAGAGCCGGAAGTACACCTCCTCTGCATAGAGGCGGAGTGGGTTGAGATACTTGGAGTTGATCTGGCCGCGCTGCTGCCGATCCGCGATCCACACCTGCAGCCGGTGGGTTAGAGGGACCACCACGATCGTTGTGGCGGCCGCGATGAGGCCAGCAAGGATCTTGACGTCCATGGGCGCGCTGGGCGGCGGTGGTCAGGTGCGGTGTCTCATCGCCGATCAGGGCTCCTCCGGACTCGCGTCCGCCCTCGTGGGCGCCTGCGCCAGCATTGCGACCCGCGTCGACGGGACTGACCCACTGCCGCTACCCTCAGCCGCCGTTGCCGCCGGTCGTGAAGGCGAGCGTCAGCAGGGTCTGCTGCTCCATCAGGTGGGCCTTGGCCGAGCCGGTGGCCGGGCTGGCGCTGGCGTGGCGCCGGACGGACCGCACCCGCTTGCCGGTCAGGCGCTCGAGGCGGGGGTGGAGGTAGTAGAGGGCGCCCATGTTGGCCGGCTCTTCCTGCACCCAGACCAGGTCGTTGCAATGGGGATGGCGGGCCAGCTCGGCGGCGAGCTCGTCCTTCGGCAGCGGGTACAGCTGATCGAGGGCGATGATCGCGGTGCTCGCGGCGGCCGCCGCCACGGCTGCCGCGGCCGCGCCGGCCGTGCCCGCCACGCCCGCGGCCG
>DATNKH010000612.1:0-5188 GCA_035603475.1 Thermoanaerobaculia bacterium | reverse complement strand
AGCAAGGCGGCGCCGGCGAGCAACAGGATGGCGGCCGCCGCCAGCACCGGGGCCGGCGCCGGCAGGCTCGCCAGGCGCTGGACGTGGAAGGCGGCAAGCGTCGAAGCCGCCGCCGCCAGCGCCAGGCAGACCAGGATCGGGACCAGGCTGTGGCTGATCGCGGGCGACGACGGCAGGGGCGCGGAGGGGCGCAAGCGCCGCCGGTCCGCGGTGGGTGCGGTCTCCACTGGACGTGCTCGACCTTCTCTGGATCTACGACGGTGGCCTGATTGTAACCGATCCGCCCCACTGATAGATAAAGGTGCAGGGAACCGGCGAACCCGAGCGCGACCACATCCACCGGGGATCAGCGGCGGTCGGCCGGAGGCCGGCCGGAGGCAGCCAGCTCCCTTGCAAGCGCCACGATCGACAGCGGCGCGCATCCCTCGGCGTTGTTGTTGACGGTGAGCAGGACGCGCCGGCCGGCGGCCAGCGCCTCGCGCGCCAGCCCGGCGAGAGCGTGGCGCGCGCCCGGGTCCGGCGCGGCGAGGCGGTCGAAGGGCGCGAAGCGCTTCGACGCCGCTTCGTAGCTGGCCCCGGACCCCAGCGGCCCACGGTCAGCGGCGCGGCGGCGACTCCCGCGAGGCGCGCCTGGACACGGACGTCCGGCATCCGCGGATGGACGTTGAGGCAGTGGCAGGCGCCGGCGGCGGCCAGGGCCGCGGCATAGTCGGCGGTGAGCAGCTCGCGGTTGCGCAGCTCGACCGCGTAGAGCGGCCCCGGCGGCAGGGCGGCCAGAAAGGCATGCAGCCGAGCGGCGAAACGCCGCGGCGGGCCCAGGTCCTGCGGCGCGAACTCGAACAGGAGGGCGCCCCCCTTGGCTTCGAGCCCTTCGGCGTAGGGCGCCACCACCTCGGCGGCCGCATAAGCGGCGTCGAGAAAGAGAGGATTCGGCCGCCCGCGCTCGGCGCCGTAGCGTGGATGGTCCGGGAAATGGGCAAGGGTGCAGACCTCGTGCGCCTTGACCAGGAAGAGGAAGTCCGGCGGCACCGCTGCGGCGTAAGGCGCCAGCTCCGCGGCAGACAACGGGCGGTAGTGAGTGCGGTCGAT
Organism: Thermoanaerobaculia bacterium; assembly: GCA_035603475.1. Classification (GTDB taxonomy): domain Bacteria; phylum Acidobacteriota; class Thermoanaerobaculia; order Multivoradales; family UBA5704; genus JASLEW01. Next base: position 4,099 of record DATNKH010000612.1, on the reverse strand, counting down.
GCCTACCGCCCGCAGCAGGGGGTGGCGCGCGTACGCCGCCAGGCCGTGGCGGGCCAGGCGAGCCGCCGGATGGGCACGGTCGTAGACCAGGCCCGCCCAGCCCGGAAACGACCATGTGGAGCCGCCGAGATAGGTCCCCGCGGGCAGCCGGGCGGCGAGCGCGACGACCTCGGGCGACGGCACGGCGGCCCCCACCGCGGCGCCGACCGCGGGCGCGCCGGCAGGTGTGGACGCGACGGCCGCGGCGCCCGCGAGGCCAGCGGCAAGCAGGTTGGGCGCGGCCGGAGGCGTCTCGGCGAACAACGGCAGCTGGCCGCCACCGCCATCCGGCCCGTCCGCCTTGTCCGGCCCGTCCGCCGCGTCCGGCAGCTTGCCCTGCGTCATGCGGCTGTCCTCGACGGGGCGCCTCCCTATTGCAGGCGCTCGACCTTGACGTCCGGATCGCCGTCGCGGTCGCGGGTGATGGTGAGCTGCCAGGGCTGGCAGCACACCTCGCAGTCCTGCACCATGCTGCCCCAGACGTCCGGCTCGACGGCGATCTCGACCCGCTCGCCGCAGTAGGGGCACTGCACCTCGATCGGCACGTTCCAGTAGCCGTCGCCGCTCAAGCGCGCTCTCCTCGGCTCGTCATGCGCCCTTCCCTCGCCTCGTCTCCTTGCCCTTGTTGCCCTTGGCTCTGCCCTTGGCTCTGCCCTGGGTCCTGGCTTTGGCCCCGGCTGTCGCCTTGGCGCCGGCCTTGGCGCCGGACCTGGCGCCGGACTTGGCCCCGGACTTGGCCTTGGCCTTCCCGGCGGCGGCACCGGCGGCGGCGCCGGCGGTGGCACGGCCGGCAGTGCCGAGGCGGCGCACGGTCTCGAACTCGCCGGCGGTGACCGGCTGCACCGACAGGCGGGAGCCCTTCTGCACCACCCTCATGGCCGCGAGGCCGGGAGTGGCCTTGAGGGCCGCGAGCGGCACGATCTCCGGAAACTTCTCGACGAAGCGGATGTCCACCGCGTACCAGGTCGGCTGCTGCGGGTCGCTCTGGGGGTCGTAGTACTTGTGGCCGCGCTTGAAGGCGAACGGATCGGGGTAGCCGGCGCGCGCCACCTCGGCGATGCCGGTCACGCCCGACGGCTCGGCGTTCGAGGCGTAGAAGAGGACGCCGTCGCCGGCCTTGACCTCGTCGCGCAGCAGGTTGCGGGCCTGGAAGTTGCGCACCCCTTCCCAGCTCGACTCGCCGTCGCGCTCGAGGTCGTCGATGCTGTAGGCCCCGGGCTCACACTTCATCAACCAGTATCGCTTTGGCGCCATCGCTCTCTCCTCCGCTCGCCTCGGGGACCGCCGTGCCGCCGGCCGGCGCGTCCCGCCCGGCGCGAAAAGCATAGCTCTCCGCGGCGACCGGTGGTGGGTCCAGCGACTTGCCGGTAGTGTCCTGGCTGGATTGCCCTTACCTCCCTTCCTCCCTTTGGGCGAGGGTCCGCAGTCGTACGCCGGCGCGCTTCAGGCTTGAACCCCTCGCCCAAAGGGAGGAAGGGAGGCAAGGGCAATCCAGCAATACAGGACACTACCGACATGTCGGCTCGGATGGCCGAACCTGCCGCCGGTGTGACAAGCGCCACACTCGCGGCGCCGCGGCCGAGGTACTGTCGAGGGCAAGGTCGACCGTAGCAGGTCGAGCGACTGAACGCGGGGGCCCAGTCCCCCAAGCCCCCGCGCCTTTTTTCGGAGAACATGAGTTGACCCGATCTCGCGCCCACTCTCGCGGCCGCCGTTGGCGGAGCGTGGCGGCCCTGCTCGCCGCGGCCGCCGCGGCGGTGGCGCCGGCCGCGGCGAGCCCGATCACGGTGACCGTCGACCCTGGCGCCGGCCGGCATCCCATCAGCCCGTTGATCTACGGCGTCAACTTCGGCGACGACGCCCAGGCCGCCAGCCTGCGCTGGCCGGTGAGACGCTGGGGCGGCAACAGCACGACCCGCTACTCCTGGCAGGACGACACCACCAACCACGCCAGCGACTGGTTCTTCTACAACCTGCCGGACGACAACCCCAACCCGCAGAACCTGCCGTTCGGCTCGTCCTCCGACCTGTTCGTCGGCGCGACGCGCGTCGCCGCCGGCGAGCCGCTGATCACCGTGTCGACCATCGGCTGGACGCCGACCGACCGCAGCCGCCGCTGGGGCTTCTCGGTGGCCAAGTACGGGCCGCAGCAGGCCACGGAGTGCACGGTGACCGGCAACGCCTCGTGGTGCAACCCGGACGCGGGCAACGGCGTCCATCCGGACGGCACGCCGATCACCGGCAACGATCCGCACGACACCTCGCGCGCCATCGATCCCAGCTTCGTCACCGGCTGGATGGCCCACCTCGCGGCGGTCGCCGGGACCGCCGGCAACGGCGGCGTCCATCTCTACGCCCTCGACAACGAGCCGACGCTCTGGAACAGCACCCATCGCGACGTCCACCCGCAGCCGACGACCTACGACGAGCTGTGGCAGCGCAGCCAGCAGATCGCCGCCGCGATCAAGGCGCAGGACCCCGCCGCCCAGGTGCTGGGGCCCGCGGACTGGGGATGGTGCGCCTACTTCTTCTCGGCCGCCGACGGCTGCCAGGCGGGGAGCGACGCCCAGGCGCACGGCAACCTGGCGCTGACCGACTGGTACCTGCTGCAGGCCGCCAACTACCAGGCGGCCCACGGCGTGCGGCTGCTCGACTATCTCGACGTCCACTACTATCCGCAGGCCAACGGCGTGGCGCTGTCCGACGACGAGTCGGCGGGCACCGCGGCGCTGCGGCTACGCAGCCTGAAGGGCCTCTACGACCCGACCTACGTCGACGAGTCGTGGATCGGGCAGCCGGTCGACCTGATCCCGCGCATGAAGAGCTGGATCGCCTCGCGCCTGCCCGGCACCCGGTTGGCCATCTCCGAGTACAACTGGGGCAACGACAACGGCGCGAGCAGCGCCCTGGCACAGGCCGAGGCGCTCGCCATCTTCGGGCGCGAGGGCGTCGACCTCGCCACCCGCTGGGTGGCGCCGGCGGCCGGCAGCCGCGTCGAGGACGCCTTCCTGCTCTACCTCGACTACGACGGCAAGGGCGCGCGGGTGGCGGGCGACAGCATCCAGGCGGTGAGCTCGAGCGTCGACACCGTGGGCGCCTACGCCGTGGCCGGCCCAGGCTCGCGCCTCCACCTGCTGCTCTTCAACAAGGACTTCGTAAGCCACGCGGTGCAGGTCCAGGTCGCCGGCTCGCCCTCGGCGCCGCTCGCCCTCTACGAGTTCGACGCGGTGAACCGCTTCGGGCCGGCAGGGACCGCCGCGCTGACCGCCGGCGCCGTCACGCTCACCCTGCCGGCGCTCTCGGCGACGCTAGCCGTCGCTGGCGGCAGCGGCCCGCCCGCTCCCGCCGGCTTCTATACCCTGCCGCCGTGCCGGGTGCTCGACACGCGGAATCCGACCGGCGCCTGGGCCGGCCCGGCCCTCGCCTCCGGCGTCCAGCGCAGCTTCGCCCTCGCCGGCCGCTGCGGCATCCCGGCCACCGCGCGCGCCGTGTCCGCGAACCTCACCGTGACCGCTGCCGGCGCCCACGGCTACCTGCGGGCGTTCGCCGCCGACCTCGCCGCCGTCCCCGTGACCAGCAACCTCGATTTCGGCACCGGACAGGTCCGCGCCAACAATGCCGTCGTCGCCGTCTCCCAGGACGGCAACGCCGCCATCATCATCCAGCCCGAGCTCGCCACCGGCACCGTCAACGTCATCTTCGACGTGAACGGCTACTTCCAGTAGACGCTGCCGAGGTCTGCAGCCGCGGCTGGCCCCGGGCTGGAAAGGTGGCCTCGCGGGGCGGTCCGCCTGGGCTACTGGAGGTACCCCAGCGACCGCAGCTCGCGGATCAGCTTGTCGTCTGCCGCGGAGGCGCGCACCGTCGGCGTCCGCGACCCGCCCCAGGCCCGGATCGTGCGCAGCGGATGCTGGCTGCGGAAGTCGGCGCGGTAGAGCTCGGTCCACGCGCGCCCGACGAAGTTCTCGGCCACCGGCAGACCGAGGCCGTACAGGACGGTCGGCGTGATGTCGTGCACGCCGATGCCGTCGAGGTTCGCGCCGGCCGCGACGTCCGGGCC
>DATNKH010000611.1:0-5498 GCA_035603475.1 Thermoanaerobaculia bacterium | reverse complement strand
CCGAACCCCGCGCACAGCCGCTCGGTCTGCGCGCGCAGGTGATCGGCCGCCACGAGGATGTTCAGGAACGCCTCCTGCACGGCGCTCTCGAAATGGACCTGCTGGATGCGGTGGCGGAGTGCGTCGCCCATGGATCAGTGTTATAACACCAAACTTAGCGTGTTGCAACACATACCTCGGCGCTCTGGATCCGCCACGAGGCGCTCCAAACGGGCCTGGCTCCGCGACGCCCGGCTGCCTGACTACTCTTCCGCGAAGACGCCCTTGTAGAGCAGGCCCGCGGCCAGGCCGCCCACCGCCTGCCCGGCGAAGTACACCCAGAGGCCGTCGTAGAGGCCGGTCGCCACCGCCGGACCCAGCGTCCGCGCCGGGTTCGCGCTGGCGCCGGTCAGCGGTCCCGCCATCAGGATGCAGAAGGTCAGGGTGAGCCCGATCGCGAGGCCGCCCGGGATCGTCGCCTTGCCGCTGATGCCGGCATTCATCACCGCGTTGGCCAGGAAGAAGGTGATGAGGGCTTCGACGAAGAGGCCTACCGCCGGGGTCACCGTGTAGGGCGCCCCGTGGAGGTCGAGGTTCTGGGCGAGGCGGGTGGCACCGAGGCCGGTGGCGGTGCCGCCGAGCACCCAGCGCAGCGCCAGCGCGCCCAGGATGCCGCCGGCCAGCTGCACGGCGACGTAGGCGCCGGCACGCACGGCGTCGATCTTGCCGGCCGCCCAGACGCCCAGGGTCACCGCGGGGTTGATGTGGGCGCCCGAGATGTGGCCGTAGGCATAGGCGAAGCCGACCACCACCAGGCCATGAGCGAGGGCGATGCCGACCAGGTGGAGGGACAGGGCCACGCTGCCGGCGCCGATGAAGATCAGCGCGAAGGTGCCGATCAGCTCGGCCACCAGCGAGGTCGAAAGCCTGCTGTACATCGGAACCTCCTGTCGATCGAGGATTGTCCGCGAGACCCAGCTCTTCGGTCCCCTGGCAACGGCGGGTAGTCTACAGTGGCCGTGGACCTCTGCTGGCCGGAGGCCCGGAGGGCCGTTGGGGGGCAACGGAGGCCGGAGGGAGATCCGCCCCCGAAAGGCCCGGCCGCGGGGAGCAACGGGCGGCAGGGTACAATCCGCCGCCATGGCATGGCCGCGGCGGAAGTTCCGCCTGACTGCCTGCGCCACGTCGGGCGGCTGAGCCGCCAAGATAGGTCCGGGGGACCTGGCGCAGCTGATCGGCCCTCTCGCCCGCATCACCGGGCGCGACGAGAGGGTGCTGGTCGGACCGGAGACGGCCGACGATGCCGGAGTCTTCCTTCTCGACGGCCGCGCCCTGATCGCCACGGCCGATTTCATCACCCCGGTGTGCGACGACCCGCGCCGCTTCGGCCGGGTTGCCGCCGCCAACGCGCTCTCCGACGTCTACGCCATGGGCGGCGAGCCGCTGTTCGCCCTCAATCTCTGCTGCTTCCCCGAGGACGTGCCCGACGGGGTCCTCGCCGCCATCCTCGAGGGCGCCGCCGCGGCGCTGGGCGAGGCGGGGGGAGCGCTGCTCGGCGGGCACACGGTGCGCGATCCCGAGCTCAAGTTCGGCCTGGCGGTGATCGGCGAGGCCGCGCCCGGCCGCCTGCTCACCAATGCCGGCGCCCGCCCCGGCGACCGGCTGGTGCTCACCAAGCCGCTGGGGACCGGGGTGCTGATCAACGCCTTCAAGATCGACAAGCTCGACGAGGCAGGATTGGAGCCCGCCCTGCGCGAGATGGAGCGACTCAATGCCGCGGCCTCGCACCTGGCGCTGGCGCACGGCGCGGCGGCGGCCACCGACGTCACCGGCTTCGGGCTGGCCGGGCACGCACTCGGCATGGCGCGCGCCTCCGGAGTCGGCCTGCGCGTAGAGCTTGCGCGACTACCGGTCCACGACGGCTTCCATCGCCTGGCGGCGGGTGGCGTGAGCACCGGTTGCACCGATGCGAACGCCCGCAACGTCGCCGCCGCTTTCACCGACCGGGCCGGACTCAACGCCGTGCAGCGCGAGATCCTCTTCGACCCGCAGACCTCGGGAGGGCTGCTGCTGTCGCTGCCGGAGGCCTCGGTGCCGCCGCTGCTCGCGGCGCTCGCCGCCTCGGGCCACCGCGCCGCCGAGATCGGCGAGGTGATCGCCGGGCCGCCGCGCTTCGAGGTGCTCTAGGCCGATCGGTAGTGTCCTGGCTTGCTGGATTGCCCTTGCCTCCCTCGCGCCGTTTGGGCAAGGGTCCAAGCCTAGAGGGCGGCGGCGTAAGACTGCGGACCCTCCCAGCCGGGGTGCCGCGACTGGCGACAGGCGGAGCCGCGGCCTCGCCCAAACGGAGCGAGAGAGGCAAGGGCAATCCAGCCAGGACACTACCGGCAAATCCGACCCGTCGAGGCTCTTGCATTCCGCCGGGGCCGGTGCCATACTCCCGACTACATTCTGCGCGTCAAGGATTGGACTCAAAGACACACTCCCTCTGTAACTTCTCCGCAGCACCAAGCCGATCAGTGCGCACGAAATACCTTGTAGATCCCGCAAGAACCGCGAACCCATAATCCACGCCGCCTCCGCCAATACGACACGGAACGTCTGGGATTCATGGGGTTGGGCAGATGAAGAGGAGAATCGGACGCGGGTTCCGAGCCACGCCTCGATAGCGGTTCGAGCTGGATCGATGGAGTCTATCCTCGCCCTGGTTGTCAGGTGTGGAGGTGGGAGATACATGCCGCCTGATCGCGGCGACTAAAAACAACCTGTTTCAAGGAGCAAAAGTATGCCCGAGCAAGGAACCGTGAAGTGGTTCAACGACGCCAAGGGGTACGGCTTCATCGTGCGTGAGCGCGGCGCGGACGTGTTCGTCCACCACGCCTCGATCATCGCCGAGGGATTCCGCACCCTGAACGAGGGAGACCGCGTCTCCTTCGAGGTGGTCGAGGGGCCGAAGGGCCTGCAGGCGAAGAACGTCGTCAAGATTTCCTGACCACTTCCGCGCCCATAGTTCCCGCGCCCTGCCGGCGTTGCCGGCGGGGCGCAGCGCCCGCCGCCTCCCGCCCGCCGATTTCCTTTCTATCCCGGCGTCACCCTCCAGACGGCAACGCCGCGCTCTGCGCCGGCCGGCGCCAGCCAGGACACCGGCGCGCGCGGACCGAGCAGCTGTGGCGGCCGCGACCGCAGGTCCACCGTGCCGATCACCAGGTAGGCCACGCCTTCCCGCCGCAGCAGCGGCCGCAGCTTCGCGTAGTAGAGGTCGGGCCGGGCGGTCTCCGGCCCGAGGGCGTCGGGGAGCGCGACATATCGGTGCCGCAGGTATCGTCCGAGGAACGGCGACGAGCCGCCCAGCGCCGCGCCGGCCGGCAGCTCGGCGTCCAGGCGCTGCAACGTCTCGACCTCGACATAGGGGTGGCGAGCGGCGAAGGCAGGCAGGCGGTAGGCGAAGGTCTTGACCGCCAGCAGCAGCACCGCTGCCGCGCCGATGGCTGCCAGGACGAGGAGGCGGCGGCGGCCACCGAAGAGGTCGACGCCGGCGTCGTCACGCCCGTCCGGCGCCCCGCCCCAGGGCGCGAAGCCCAGGGCATAGGCGCCGGGCAGGAGCAGCAGCAGGAGCCGCCCCCAGGTGAAGAAGGCGAACGCCGTCGCGACGAGGAAGGTGCCGAGCGCGAACAGCAGCCAGGCGGCCGAGCGGCGGGTTCGCCGCGGCCGCTGGAGTGCCCGCGCGCCGCGCGGCGCCACCGCCCAGAGCGCTGCGGCGCCGAACAGCACGACGTGGGCCCAGGTGCCGAGGAGCTGGGCGGCTCCCGCGGTGGCGAAGCGCCGGAGCTCGGCCAGCCCGCCGCGCAGCACCGCCGCCGGATCGTGCGCCACGACCGCGGCGAGCGAACGGAACGGCACCCGGTCGAGGTAGGACCAGTCGGGCCAGCCGTAGAGCTTCAGGGCCAGGTTCTTCCAGTTCTCGTCGTAGAAGGGATTGCCGAACTGGGCATGGCGCAGCGCCCAGTGCGGCAGCAGGACGACGACGGCCGCGGCGGCGGCCATCGCGAGATGGCCGAGGCGCCGGCCCGGGCCACCGCGTTGCGGACCGCTCGCCGGCTCCCGCGCCGCAGGCTCCAGCGCCGCAGGCTCCCGCGCCGCAGGCTCTACATCCGCCGGCTCCCGCGCGGGCTCCTCAGGCGCCGCCAGCAGCCAGGCGGCCGCCAGCGCCGGGACCAGGAACAAGGCATTCGACCGCGTGAAGGCGGCCAGCCCCAGCGCCAGGCCGGCCGCCAGGGCCGGTGCCGCCGCCGGCGCCTGCAGATAGCGGAGGCCGGCCAGCAGGCTGGCGGCCGCCAACGCCGCGAAGAGCATGTCGGTGGTGACGTGCTGGCCGATGATCCAGAGATTCGGGTTGACGGCGGCCAGCGCCATGGCCCAGCCGCCCGCCGCGGCGCCGGCCAGCCGCCGCCCGTAGGCGTACGCCAGCCAGGCGAGCCCGGCCGCGGCAAGGTTCGACAGCAGCCGCGCGGCGGCGAAAGGCCCGCCGGTCAGCGGCGACAGCGCCGCGGTCAGCAGCGGGTAGAGCAGCGGCCGGTAGGGGTCGCGCGGCAGCGAGCCGGAGCGCAGCAGCTCCGCCTGGCCGACGTAGCCGTCGCGCTCGGCGGTGCCGGCCTCCTCGACCCAGTGGACGCGGGACCCGTAGAGCGCCAGCGCCAGCAGCAACGCCAGGGCGGCCGCCAGGGCAAGACGGTCCGCGGTCGCGGCGCCGTTGCCGCCACGTGGCCGCGCGGCGGCTTCCGCCGTCACGGCCGCGCCGGCGGCGGGCTCGGCGGCGCGGCGGCGGCACGCGGCAGCTCGATCACCACGTCCTGCCGGCGCACCAGGCCGAGGTCCTCGCGCGCCAGCCGTTCCAGCGTCGCGGGATCGCTGCGCAGCCGGTCGATGCGGCCGCGCAGGCGGTCGATGCCGTTGCGCGTCTCGTCGATCCGGAATTCGAGCTGCTTCTCATGCGCCCTGGCGGCCGTGAGGTCGCGATAACTCTTCAGGCCGGCGGCGCCGAGCAGGAGGACGAAGAGCAGGACGGCCGCCAGCAGCACCGGGCGCGAAGAATCGGCGCGGGCGGGGCCCCGCGCTGTCCCAGGATCCCTCAAGCCGGCCAGCGCGGGAAGGCGGCGGCCCCTGGATAGGTGGCGACGCCCTCCAGCTCCTCCTCGATGCAGAGCAGGCGGTTGAGGCGACTCTTGTCCTCGGTGCCCGAAGCCACCGCCGCCCGCCCGGCGCTGCCGCCCGCGAGCACGCACTCGACCTCGACCGTCGGGTTGCCGCGCGAGTCCAGGATCTCGCGCGCCACGATCTCTTCGATGCTGAACATGCCCTCTCCTCCGGCTGGCGGCGGCGCTTGCTCGATGACTCAAGGTTAGCCGTAAACGCACGGCGTCTCAAGCGAGAGTCGTGTCCTGGCTGGATTGCCCTTGCCTCCCTCGCGCCGTTTGGGCGAGGGTCCGCAGTCCTACGCCGCCGCCCTCCAGGCTTGGACCCTC
>DATNKH010000610.1:0-23995 GCA_035603475.1 Thermoanaerobaculia bacterium | reverse complement strand
TGCTCAGCCTGCGGCTCCGCCCGCTGATTCGCCCGCCGGCCCTGCTGCCGCGCCTGCCGCCGGCAGTGCCGCCGCCCCGCCCGGTGCTCCCCCCGCCGCGGCGGCGGTCCAAGCTGGCGCCGCCCACGGCGCTGGCGCCGCTCAGGCTGGTCCGGGCACCCAGGTAGCTCCGGGCGCCCAGGCGTCCCAGGGCGCCGGCGGCGCCCGCGATGCCCGCCGCACCCGGACCGCTCGCACGGCCCGCGGCACCCACGCCTCCGGTCCGCCGCTGTCGGCAGCCGAGGTCAAGGCCGCCCAGAGCCGTCTCGTCGAGCTCGGCTACTGGGCGGGCGCCGCGTCCGGTCCATGGGACGCCACCTGGCGCCATGCGCTCATCGCCTTCCAGAAGGTCGAATGGCGCAAGCCGACCGGCGTTCTGACCCGGGCCGAGTGGGACGCGATGCTGCGCACCAACCCGCCGGCGCCGCGCGAGACCGGCCCCGCCCACATCGAGGTGGACCTGGCGCGCCAGGTCCTCTTCATGGTCGACGACGCCGGCGTCGTCTCCCACATCCTGCCCATCTCGACCGGCTCGGGCAGACCCTTCCGCGCCCCGGGCTGGCAGGGCGTCGCCGAGACCCCTTGCGGCCACTTCACCGTCTTCTCCCGCGGCTGGGGCTGGCACAAGAGCCAGCTCGGCGAGATGTACAACCCGCTCTACATCGTCGGCGGCATCGCCATCCACGGCAGCCTCGACGTCCCCCCGAAGCCGGTCAGCCACGGCTGCATCCGCATCCCCATGTACGCCGCCCGCCGCCTGCCGAAGCTGGTCCCGCGAGAGATGCCCGTCGTCGTCTACGGCTGCAAGGACGAGGCCCCGCCCGCCGCGGTCCCCGCCAAGCGCTGAGCGGCCAGCTTCCCAGGGCTTCAAGGTAGGGCACGCTCGGGATTTCCAAGCTTTCAGGAAGACGATGCCCGGCGCGGCGCCCGCCGCCCTTGCGGCCCGCGGGCGGCGACCGCCGCTCGGTGCTCGGCGATCTCCTGAGAGTAAGATGGGAGCCTATGAGCCATCACTTCATCAGCTATTCACGTGTCGACGCGGAAGCCTTTGCCGTTCGCGTCGCGAGCTCGTTGGCGGCGGGATCTCCTCCTCTTCGCATCTGGCTGGACAAGCGGGAGCTGAGGCCAGGCATGGACTGGGACGAACAGATCGGCGAGGCGATCAGGACCTGCGACAGCTTGCTGTTCGTCATGACCCGCGACGGCGTGAAGCCGAATTCGGTCTGCAAGCGGGAATGGACGCTCGCCCTCAAGTGCAACAAGCCGGTGATCCCGCTGCAGCTCGAGCTCGACGCGGAGCTGCCGTTTCGGCTCGAGCCTCGGCAGTTCATCGATTTCACCCGCGATTTCGAGCCTGCCCTGGCGCGATTGCGCAAGCATCTCTTGTGGCTCGCCGAGCCCGAGGGAGTGCTGCAGACGCTCAAGATCCGCGTGGCGGATGCGACCCGTGCGCTTTCCCGCGCCCCCGAGTCCGACCGGCCGCGAGTCATGAAGGAGATCGCGGATCTCGAGCGCCAGGTCGAGCAGCAGGAGAGGATCGTGGAGAACCCTCACGCCACGGCGCCAGTGTCCGCGGCAGACTGGCGGGAAGGGCCGCCCCCCATGCAGGCGAGGACCTGGGAACCCACCGTGCTCGAGCGGACCAAGAAGGATCTCGCCCTCTACATCGGCCCGATGGCGAAGGTCATCGTCGACCGTACCGCGCCGCGCACCAGCTCCCTCGAGGAGCTGTACAAAATTCTCGCCGCCGAGATCGGATCGGCCAAGGACCGCGAGAAGTTCCTCGCTTCCCGGCCGCGCTGACCTCGCCGGCTCACTTCGATTCGAGCAGCTTGATGGCCTTCGCCAGGCTGAGGACCATCCGGTTGAAGGAACGGGTGAGCAGGGCGACCTCGTCGCCTCCCTTGACCTCCAACTCGGGCACGGTCAGGGCGCCCTTGCTGACCTCTTCCGCCACTGCCGAGAGGCGGGTCACCGGGCGAATGACGACCATGATGATGAACAGATCGAGCACCAGGAAGGTCGCCAGCGCCGCGCCAACCAGCGAGATCATCAGCGACCGGAATGCACGATTGGCGATCGCTACCGGCAGCGCCATGGGCACCGACACGATCTGGGCGGCGATCGTGTCGCCCGGCTGCCAGTTGAAGCCGTGCTCGCTGCCGTAGATCCTGAGCATCGAGGCGGGCGCTGCCCTGGGCGTGCTGTGGCATTCCTCGCAGGAGGGCTCCATCGTGAGCGGGTGCGCCAGGTAGAGTGATGTTCCCTCCGCTGACTGCCGGATGCCGGTCGCCTCCTCCAAGGCCGGGTGATTGTGGAACGATTCGATCAGTTCCGCTTCCCAATCGAGCGCCCGGTCCCGGGGGTTGGTGGGGTTGAGCGCGGCCTCTTTGTACGTATAGAGAGAAGCCTTGGCCCGCAAAGAGGAAAAGATCTCTTTCGCGCTGTATGCCGCGACCATCTGGGGAGGAAACGAACGACGATAGGCTGCTCGCGCCGCCAGCAGCGGCGTGATCTGTTGGGCGGTGTACATGCGCGTGGCGCGCGCCGCGTCTATCATCAACCGCGCCTGCTGCAGCACCTGCTCGCGCGCGCTCTCCTGCAGGAACCCGTGAGCGACGTAGCCGGAGATCGCCACGCCGGCGCCAAAGGTCAGCAGCAACACCAGGTTCAGCTTGAGCAGGAGCCGCATGAATCACCTCGCCCCGGCCACGGATCGCGCCTCTTCCCGGCGGGACCTAACTCGGGCTTTCAGCATCTTATCGTACCATCAAGGGTGCCGCCGGCGCGACCCTGCCGGGTCACACCGAGCCGTTGCTGCACTGCGGCAGACGCGGTAGCATCGGCGCGCCATGACTTCGTTCGCCGAGGAGACCGATCCTCCGCCATGCAAAGCCTGCTGAACCATTGGGTCCTGATCCTGGCAACGGTGGCCGCGACCGCCGCCGGCGCCCTCTTGGCGCTCAACTTGATCACGCCTGAAAGGCGCCTTCAGCGTCGCGTCGCCCGCCTGTATTCCTCCGATTCGCCCCAGTTCCTGCGGTCGATGGGCGTGCTGCTCGGGCCGGCGATCCTGCCGGGGAACCGGATGGAGGTGCTGCTGAACGGCGACGAGATCTTCCCGGCGATGCTGGACGCGATCGGTGCGGCGCGCAAGTCGATCACGCTCGCGACGTTCATCTACTGGGCCGCGGACATCGGGAAGCAGTTCGCGACGGCCTTGGCGGAGAAGGCGAAGAGCGGCGTCAAGGTGCACGTGCTCCTGGACTGGCTGGGGTGCGAGAAAATCGACGATTCCTACGTCGAGATGATCCGTAAGGCCGGCGGGGAGGTGGAGAAGTTCCACCCGGTGCGCTGGCACAACCTGGGCCGGCTGAACAACCGCAATCACCGCAAAGTGCTGGTGGTCGACGGCAGCCGAGGCTTCACTGGCGGCGTCGGCATCGCGGAAGAATGGACGGGCCGGGCCCAGGACGCGGCACACTGGCGAGATTCTCACTTCATGGTGCAGGGGCCGGTGGTTGCCCAGATGCAAGGCGTGTTCTTGGACAGCTGGATGAAAGCGACGGGCCGCGTCCTGCATGGCGACGACTACTTTCCCGAGCTCTCGCCCGCCGGCGACGCCCCTGCCCAGATGTTCAGCAGCTCGCCCAGCGGTGGCGGCGAGAGCATGCACCTGATGTATCTCCTGGCGATCACGGCCGCCGAGCGATCGATCCTGCTGGCGAATGCCTATTTCCTCCCCGACGATCTGACCGTACGCACGCTTGTCGATGCGCTCGAGCGCGGCGTGCGCGTCCGCATCATGACCCCGGGAACGCACATCGACGACGAGATCGTGCGGCGCGCTTCGCGCGCCGGCTGGGGCGACCTCTTGCGAGCCGGGGCTGAGATCTACGAGTATCAACTCACGATGTTCCATTGCAAGACGATGGTCGTCGACGACCTCATGGTGTCGGTCGGCTCGACGAACTTCGATCCGCGCTCCTTCCGCTTGAACGATGAAGCCAACCTCAACGTCTACGATCGAGCGGCGGCGGCGGCCTTGAGCGCTGTCTTCGAGGACGACCTCTTGCGCAGCCGCCTCGTCACCTACGAGTCCTGGCGGACACGGCCGCTCGTGACGAAGCTCTGGGAGAAAGCGGACGCCCTGATGCGATCCCAGCTGTAGGCTCGCCCGGAGAGCCGCTGCCTTCATGACCACCCTCTCCGACCCGGCGTCGCTGCTCGCCGCCGCGCTGCCGGTGGCGTTCTTCCTGGCGGTCTGGGCGGCGCTCTACTTCGCGTTCGACGGTCTGGAGACCGGGCTCGAGGCGATGGCCCGGCGCGCCTCGGCAAGGGTCGTTCGCGGTTGGCTCGCGAAGTGGGCGCTCGCCCATCCCCGCTGGCAAGGATTGCGCTCCTATGCGCCGATCTTCCTGGTGCTTGCTCTTGGCGGTGTCGCTGCGTTCGTGGCCGGAGAAGCATTCGTCGAGATCGCGGAGCATTTTCGCCTTACCACGTCGTCGGTGTATCGCGCTGATCATGCCGTCAATGCCGCGTTCCAGAACCTCAGGTACCCCGGTTTCACCACGCTCCTCGACGCGGCGACGATCGCCGGCAGCCCGCTCGGCATGACCCTGGTGGTCGTGGTCGCGGCAGGCGTCCTGCTGCTGCGCAAGCTACCCGCGTCGGCCGTCTTCGTCCTGGCCGCGGCCGCGGGTGGCGCCCTCTTGAACCTTGGTCTGAAGGCGATCTTCGAGCGCGTGCGGCCGCCTGCCGCGACCGCCATCGCCGCCGCACAGGGGTATTCGTTCCCGAGTGGACACGCGATGGGATCGCTCATCGTCCTGGGATCGATCGGCTATGTGGCGCTGCGGCTGCCGCTCCTCTGGAAGGTGAAATCTGCCGTGCTCGCGGCACTGGCGACGGCGGTCGTGCTCGTCGGGCTGTCGCGTGTCTACCTGGGCGTGCACTGGCTCTCGGACATCGCCGGCGGCTGGAGCGCCGGCGCGGTATGGCTGGCGACGGCGACGGTGGCGTTCGAGACGCTGCTACGGATCCGACAGCTGCGCCGCGGAGCGCCGCCCAGCCTAGGAACCGACGTTCCAGACGAGCGTGCGGACCGACCACGTAAAGCCTAGCCTCGCCGTTTGCCAATGCGAGAAATATCGATGAATATCTCCACTAATTCCAGGAGCTCACGATGGCTCTAAACGTCCTTGCGCCGCTCGCCTTCTTGCTGTTGTTATTGCCGTCTCCCGCGGTCCCGGCAGGGGCCGAGGTGGTTTCGTTTCCTAGTGGTAAGCTCATGCTTCAGGGAATCTTGTTCAAGCCAGAAGGGACCGGACCATTCCCGGCAGTCGTTTACAACCACGGGAGCGCTCCAGGCATGCTTAGCGAACAGGCATTCGCAGCACTCGGTCCGGTGTTTGCAGACCACGGATGGGTGTTCTTTGGACCTTACAGGCGAGGCCAAGGCCGAAGTGCGTCCGCGGGTCCATATATAGGTGACGAGATCGCCGCGGCTACAAGAAAGGGCGGCATCGCCGCCGGCGCCGCAACGATGGTCCGGCTGCTGGAGACTGATCACCTGAACGATCAGTTGGCCGCGCTTGCGTGGCTGCGAGCACAGCGGTTCGTCGAGCCGCACCGGATCGCCGTGGCCGGCACTTCGTTCGGCGGAATCGAGGTAGTGCTGGGTGCAGAGCGCGCGTCGTACTGCGCAGCGGTTGATTCGGCAGGCGCCGCTCAGAGTTGGGCAGAAGCTCCCGAAGTGCGAGCTTTGATGGCGCGCGCAGTTCGCCATTCGCGCGCTCCCATTTTCTTCTTCCAAGCCGCAAACGACTATGATCTTTCGCCGAGCCGCGCGCTCTCGGCTGCCATGAAGGAGGCTGGTAAAGAATTCGAGATCAAGATCTATCCTCCGTTTGGCAAGTCCGCGCCGGATGGTCATAGCTTCGGTTATTTTGGTAGCTCGGTCTGGGGTGTGGACGTGTTCCATTTCTTGGACCGGCATTGCCACCCGAAAAAAATTGACTGAGCCGGGCCGAGAGGAGAGCGATCCATGGAGCTATTCCGGGACCTTCAGCCCGAGCCCGCGGCGAGAAAGAAAGTCCGCCTGGCGTCCCTGCACCAGGCAGCGGCATCCCGGGTCAACAGCGAAGCGACATAGCCGAGGAGATCGCGAAGCTCGGGCGAGATAGCGGCATCGGCGGCAAGAGCCCTCAGCGCGTAACCGGTCGCCACCCAGACGACGTGCCGCTGGTCGAAGGTCGTCAGGCCCAGCAACCAGCGGTCGGCATCCTTGCGGTGCGGGCTCCACCATTCGGCGCGCCTGATGCGATCTTCGTCTTCGATCAGCCAATCGACGATCTCTCGGAGCTGCGAGTTGGCAAGGTCGGTCCGGGTCTTCAGCGCGAGCAGCAGGAGTCCGTAGATGAAGAAGGGACGCCCTCCGTCGTCGTCTTCCATGGTCTCGAGCCGCCACGCCAGGAACTGGAGGGCTTTTTCCCGGTACGCGCCACCCAGCAGGTCCAGGCTGGCGAGCAGTTGAGCCAGCGTGGCGTTCTCGCCTTCGATGAGGGCGTCGCCGTTCCCCGGTTCTCCCTTGATCCGCAGCAGGGCGGCGCAGGCGAAGGCCCTCATGACATGGTCGCGGCGCTGCATCGGCCGGCTAGCGGTGCTGTCGCTCCACCGGGTGAGCTCGAGCACCTCCAGCGGGCAGAACTGCACCGGGGCCGGCACGGCGGCCGTGTCACGGATCTTCCGCAGCTCGCTCAGATGTTCCGTGACGTCCTGTCCCCAGTCGGCCCGCGCGATCTCCGCCAGCATCTGGTCGTCGACCAGCTCGGACACCTTCCGCAGCAGCCCGTCGCGGTCGGGACCGAAGGTCGCCAGCAGCTCTCGCCTCATGATTCGACACTTCCCCTACGAAATTTGCCCTGCGACATCGTAGACGATCCTACCGAGCCGGGCGAACGGCTCAAGACGCCAGCACTTCCAGGTAGGGCCGCATGACGGTGCGGGAACGGCAGACCTCGGCCGCGCGCGCGATCTCATCGACGGTGGTGATCCGCATCCGGAGCGCTTCTCGCAGCGCTTCGAGGGCGACATCGAGGCCCAGCTTGTTCCGGTACCGAAGGCAGTCGACGACCGTGCGGGCAGGTGATGTGATACGCAACGGGACCCCTAGAATCGAGTGCCGCTCGACGCCGTAGGTAAGCATTGGCCCCGAGAAGCGGACGATGCGTATGGCTGTCGGGACGCTCGCGGGCTTACGCCCGACCTTCTCGATGCTTCCGGCGGCGACGAGCCGCTGGAGCTCCGGGAAGGAGATCGCCAGCGGGCCGAGATCGCGCGGACGAAAGTAAGCCCCGATCCCGGCCGCCTCGATCTCGGCCCGGCTCAGCGTCAGGCTTTTCATACGGCACCATAATAATAGTCGGCTCTTACTGTCAAGTGCCTACGCTTATTTTGTTGTGCGTCTCGGTAGGCGCACCAACGGAAGTGGCGCCAACTTTTCCGGCCCGGTCACACCGGCCGGTCGAGGCTGGCGAGGAACTGCTCGGCTTCGCGGTTCGTCTGGCGCACGGCCTCGACGCCGTCGAGGAGCTCGTCGAGCTGGCCGGAGAGCTCTTGCGGCGAGCGCATGGTGACGATCTGGTCGGCGATGAGCTGGAAGGAGTTGTCGATCAGGTCGAGCTGGCCGCGGGCGGTTTTCAGGTAGCGGCGGATCTCCTCGAGCTTCTCGATGCGTTTGACCACGATGGCGAGATTGCGCTTGGCGATGCCGGCCTGCGTCGCGTCGTCGCCGGCGTCGGCCGCCGCCTTCTCGAATCGCTTGCGATCGCGATCGAGACCGTCCGCGTCCACCGCCCGGAGGTAGCTCACGTAGCGATCACAGGTCAGGGCCATCTCGACGAAGGCATCGACCAGGCGATCGGTCTTCGCCAGCTCCTCCTGCAGCATGTCGGCGGCGAAGGAGGGGTTCTCGGCGGCCAGCCGGCGGATCTCCTCCTGGCGCTCGACGATCGCCCCGACGCGGGCGCGCTCGGTCTCCGAGAGGCCCGCCATGCGCCGCGCCCGTTCCTTGGCGGCCAGCGCCCGCTTCAACCGCTCGAAGCGAGGGTCCCAGAGCAGGGCGCGGAGGCGCCGGCTGTCGGGGGCGTGCAGCAGCCAGAGCGCCTCGAGCCCCAGGGCGCCCAGGGCGAGGAAGGGGTTCGCGGTCAGCAGCGCCGCCGTCAGGCCGCCGGTCAGCAGCGAGAGGTTGTAAGGGTTGGCGAAGGCCATCTTCAGGTAGGGCCGCCGCTCGAGGAGCGTGTCGCGGGCGACCGCCTTGACCCCGGAGGCGAAGCCTTCCCGGATCTCGCGGTCCATCGCGGCACGCTCGATGCTCGCCGATGTCGCCGATGTCGCCGATGTCTCCGGCGTCGCCGTGGTTGGCGAGGTCGCCGCCTGCCTCGCCGGCGCCGCCGAGCGCGACGGCGCTGCCGGCTCCCCTGTCGGCCGCGGCGGCGAAGGCTGGAATTTCTCGCCGTTTGCCATGATCGGTCAGGTCGTGTGGGTGCGGGCGGACCGGCAGGAGGAGAGGCCCCTCAGGGCTTCGCGGGGTTGGCGTAGACGAGGTCGAGGAGCTGCTTCTCCACCGCCCTGAACTCCGTCGACGACTTCAGGTTGATGTCGCGGTGGGCGAAGTAGGGCACGTCCACGCGGTGCAGGATGCGCGCCGGGCGCGGCGAGACGATGTAGACCGTGTCGGCCAGGTAGACCGCCTCGGAGACGTCGTGGGTGACGAAGACGATGGTGTGGTCCTCCGTCTGCGTGACGTCCAGGAGCAGGCTCTGCATGCCCCAGCGGGTCTGGGGATCGAGAGCGCCGAAGGGCTCGTCCATGAGCACCACGTGCGGCTGGTTGATGAGGGTGCGGGCGATGGCGACCCGCTGCTTCATGCCTCCCGAGAGCTCCCGCGGGTAGCTGTCGGCGAACTCGGCCAGGCCGACCGCCTGCAGGTACTTGTCGACCCGTGCGCGGCGCTCCTCGGCGGCGACCCCTTGGAGGCGCAGCCCGTACTCGACGTTGCGGCGGATGGTCAGCCAGCCGAAAGAGGTGTAGGCCTGGAAGACCATGCCGCGGTCGCGCCCGACGCCCAGGACCGGCTCGCCGTGCACCAGCACCTCGCCGGCGGTGGGGACGATCAGGCCGGCGATGGTCTTGAGCAGCGTCGACTTGCCGCAGCCCGACGGGCCGAGGAAGACCACGAGCTCGCCCACCCCCGCCCGGTGGAAGATGTCGAAGGAGACGTCCCGCAGCGCCTCGATCCCGATGCCATGCCGGTCGAGGTAAGTCACCGAGAGATGGCTGACCCGCAGCTTCGGCGTCTCCGCCGTGGGCTCGGCGCTGTAGCTCGGCTGGGTTGGCGACACCGCCTCGGGCGTGACGGCGACGGTGCCGGGCTCGCCCGCCTGCGGGGCCGGCGGCACGGGCAAGTGGGTGTGGCCGGAGGTCATCGGGCGGCCGTCATCTTCCATTCACCGTTCAATCCACCGTCGACTCGCGCCAGCGGAAGAGGACGCCGGACAGGGAACGGATCAGGCCATCGGTCGCGAGCCCGATGCCGCCGATGACCAGCAGGCCGGCGAACGACCAGGACGCCTTCTGATGAGTGCGCGCGAGCTCGACCATGTAGCCGAGGCCATGCTCGGGATTGACCGCCTCGGCGAGGATGACGTAGGTCCACGAGATGGCGTTCATCACCCGGAACGAGTCGAAGATCTCGGGCAGCGCCGCGGGCAGCAGGACGGTGCGGACCACCTGGGCCTTCGAGGCGCCCAGCGTGAGCGCGGTCTGCACCAGCTCCTCGGGGACAGCGCGGATCGAGGTGACGACGACGGGCAGGAGGTAGACGAAGACGCCGAGGAACAGGAAGGCGATCTTCTCCTGCTCGTAGATCCCGAACCAGAGGATGAGCAGCGGGATGAACGCCGAGATCGGCATGTAGCGCAGCGGCGCCATGATCGGCTCGAAGAAGCGGTTCACCGGCTCGAAAGCGCCCATCAGCACGCCCACGGGCAGGGCGATCGCCGAGGCGAGCAGGAAGGCCGCGGCGATCCGGCGGGTGGAGACCAGGATCGCGCGGCCGAGGTCCTCCTGCACGAAGAGCTGGATCGTCCCGCGGACCACCTCCGTGGGCGAGGGGAGGAAGTCCGGCGGCGCGAAGTGGCCGTAGGTCAGCAGGCACCAGCCGAGGAGGACCAGGCCCGGAGCGACGAAGCCCAGGGCCAGGGACACCGTCCGCGGGAGCGGCTGGCGCAGCGCGAAGGGATCTCGCCGCCGGTGCATCTACTGGGTCGCCAGGATGACTTTGATTTCCGTGCGCCGGTTGAGCTGCCGCCCCCCCTCGGTGGCGTTCGACGCCACCGGATTGGTCGAGCCGCGCCCGATGGTCTGGAAGCGGGCGGCCTCGACGCCGGGGAAGTTCTGCAGCACGTAGTTCTTGACCGCCAGCGCCCGCCGCTCGGAGAGCGTCATGTTCGCCTTCGGGCTGCCGGTCGCGTCGGTGTTGCCCTCGATCCGCAGATAGGTGTTGCCGAACGAGGTCATCGTCTCGCCCAGCGAGTCGAGGACGATGAACGAGCCGGCCATGATCTCGTCGGAACCCGGGGTGAAATGGATCTCGATCTGCTTGTTGATGATCGCCCGGTCGCTCGCCGACGGCGCCTTGGCCTTGAGCACCGGCTCCTCGACCTTCTCGCCCGGGTAGTCCGCGGAGAGAGCGGCCACGAAGCGGGTGTCCGCCCAGTCCTTGGCGTCGACGGAGCGGGTGACCAGCCCCTTCTTCCGCCAGATGATGAAGGCGGTGTTGAACAGGGTCTCGTAGTGAGCGTGGCCGCCCGCGAGGCCGTAGAACTGCGCGTTGTCGGCGTAGCCGGTGAGCTTCAGCCCCGAGAGCATGCCGGAGACGGTGTCGGAGTCGAGCTTCAGCGCCCGCCCGACCTGGGCATACGCCGCGGTCGGGTCCTTCTTGATGCTGTCGATCCCCAGCAGCCAGCCGTGGACGAAATCGCGGATCGTGTCGGGGGCGCGATCGATCACGTCCTGCCTGGCGACCAGGGTGTCGGCGATGATGTGGGTCGCGGCAGTGGTCGAGACCAGGATGTGGGCTTCGCTGCCACGGGCCGTGACCGCCCCCGAGAGGTCCGGTTCCCAGGTCACCGCCGCGTCGACCTGCTTGGCCTTGAACATCGCCGCGGCGGCCGGCGCGTCCTGGCTGAAGATGATGTTCTTCTCGACTGCCGCGCGGTCCTCCGGCGAGAGCCCGGACTGCGACAGCAGGTAGAGCAGGAGGAAGTGGGACGGGGTGAACTGGGTGCAGGCGATCTTGTGTCCCGGCAGCTGCTCGATCGAGTTGATCGAAGCCAGCGACACGATGCCGTCGCCGCCGCGCGACCAGTCCTGCATGACGATCGACTTCGCCTTCTGGCCCTGCTCGGCGAGGATCGACGCCTCGCGCGCCCAGTTGTCGACCGTGTCCCACATGACGTCGATGTCGCCCTTCCTGAAGGCCGCGAGCTTCGCCGCCGGGTCCTCGAGCAGCACGAACTTGACGTCGAAGCCGAAGCGGGTCCGGAAACCGGACCCGGGGTTCGGCTCCATGCCGTTGTTGAAGACGATTCCCGGGGAGTGCCCCGCCCAGGTGTTGATCCCGACGACCAGCGGGCGATCGAGCTTGCCGCTCACCGCGAGGGAAGCGGGGGCGACGCCGGCCGATCCGGCGTTGCGGCCGGGATCGGCGGGAGCATCCTTGAGCGCCGCGAAGTCTTTCGACGCGTCGCCGCCGGCGCCCGTGCTCGCCGCCTTCTCGGCGCCGGCCCAGCGCCGGATGTCGCTGCCCTTGTAATGCCAGAGGGCGTAGCCGAGGACGGCCAGGATCACCACGGTGATGAACAGCTTGGCGAAGGGCGTGAGTCGCATGTCGTCTCCTCGAACGCCTCCCGTCCCCCCGAGGGGGCGGCGGGCGGCGGAAGCGGTCCTAAGTGTTCTTCGGCGCGTGCGCGGGCGGCACGGCGGCGCGCCTGGTCTCTCCCGGCTCGTGGTTGGAGGCTGGGGCGGCTGGGGAGCCGGGGGCGGCCGCGGCGGCCGGAGTGGCCGGAGTGGCCGGGGGGTGGCCGAAGAACCCGAGCACCTGCGCCAGCTCGAGCTTGCCGGCGGCACAGCCGCGCGCCACGCCCTGCTGCGCCGCCACCCGCTCGTCCATGACCTGGCGGATGCGCTGGATCTCCTGCTCGTACTGGGCGATCTTGCGGTTCGAGTCGTCGAGCACCTGGCGGGTGTCGGCGGCGTCCGCCTCGGCGTAGGCGTCGAGCGCCTGCATCTCCCGGTCCCCGGCGGCGAGGATCTTCTCGACGGGCACCCCGAAAGCCTTGAGGGACGCCTCGACGATGTGTCGCGCCGCCTCGGTTCCTTCCGGCAGCGCATGGAGGAGCTCGGCGGCCTTGGCGATCCGCTCCTGCTCCTCCGGGCCGATCCCGGCGGCGGTGTAGATGGCGGCGAAGTCGAGCTTCCCCGGCGGCGCGCCCGCAGACTGCCCGGGGAAGGCGGCGGCCGGGCCCCGCGGTGCCGCCGTGGGTGGGGCGGGCGCCGCGGGCGCCGCCGTGGCCTCGCCAGCGGCAGCCCCAGCCTCGGCCTCGGCCGGGGACGGCGCTTCCGGCTCGCCATCGGCGCGCGGCTCGTCGGTCTCGACGAACAAGCCCTTCAGGCTCGTGGCCCAGCCTTTCTTCTCGCTCATGGGTGCTCGGACCTCACAGTCCTTCCCGGGGGGCCCGGGCTCTGGCAGGGGTCGCTCCTGGGAACTCCCAGGATCGTAGCATGGGAGCCGCCGGCGGAGGCAAACGGCGGGTCCCGGGGTATTGGGTCATTCTGAAATGGGGCGTCCAGGAGACTCCCTTGGACCGGCCGCCGACCGCCACGGCTCAAACGGATCCACTACCCTGCCGGCGGCCGTCGCCGTGCATGGCGTGCGGACGGGCTTTGGCCCTCGATCCTGCGCGTTCCCGCATCTCCCTATGAGCGCGCGCTCTCTCCTCCGCGCGACGCCTTTCGTCCCGGGGAGTCATGACCAGCATGAAAGAGGGGTGAAGGGAGCCTATGCTTGTCGCGAACAAGAGGCTGCTCGTGCACACCGGCGGAGGGTCTTCGAAGATCCGCGGGATCCTGCTCGCGGCGCTGCTGTCGGCGCCGCTCGCCGCCCGCGCGGCCGAACCGCCGCCTGCGGCCCAGCCGGCGCCCGCCATCCGGCCGGCCTGGATCCCGCCCGCCGACCGGCCCGCGGCCGCGCAGCGCGGCGACGCCGAGGCGCAGTTCGAGCTCGGCATGGCGTCGCATGACCCTGCCGTGGCGGTCGGCTGGTTCCGCAAGGCTGCCGAGCAGGGTCACGCCGATGCCCAGTACAGGCTCGGCGAGGCATACAAGTTTGGCAGCGGCGTGGCCCAGGACAAGGCCGAGGCCCTCAAGTGGTGGCGGCGGGCAGCCGAGCAAGGCCAGGCACATGCGGAGTTTGCCCTGGGGTGGTCCCATGAGTACGGGAGGTCCGGCCTGCCGAGGGACGCCGTCGAGGCCCTGCGCTGGTACCGTCGGGCGGCGGAGCATGGCCTTGCAGAGGCGCAGGCCAGGCTGGGCACCGTGTACGCCCTTGGCCAAGGCGTGCCGCGCGACGACCGCGAAGCGGTCGCCTGGTACCGGCGCGCGGCCGCCCAGAACGATTCGCTGGGGCAGGTGGAGCTGGGGCAGATGTACGCCGCCGGGCGGGGAGTCGCCAAGGATGAGCAGGAGGCAGCCAAGTGGTATGACCGGGCGGCTCACCAGAACGTCGTGACTGCCATGGTGCTGCTGGGACAGGCCTACGCCGAAGGGCGGGGAGTGCAGCCGGATCTGGCTCGCGCCTATTACTGGCTCGCTCTCGCCGCGAAGTTAGATGCCAACCTCGAGCACGCCGCATGGGCGCGCGACGAGCTGGCGCCCAAGCTGTCGCCGCGCGAGCTCGCCGAGGCCAAGCGCATGCTCGCGGCGCCGCCGCCGCCTGCCGATGAGTCTATCGAGGCGCCACGGCTTGCGGGCCCTGCCGCGATGCCGAAGCAGGGCGAGTTCTGCCCAAGTCTCGCCAGGGTGGTGGCCGCCGCGGCCGCGAACTTCGTGGCCCTTCGTGGCAAGGTGAGCGAGAAGGAAGGATGGGTTGCGACCGAGGCGCTTCCCGAGATGCACCGCTGCGCGATCGAAAGGGCCATGGATGCGGATCTGCCTCCCTATAGCTACCATTGCGCCGTCTCCGAGGGGGCCGACGCCGCCGTCGCCGAGACGGACCTGGAGAACATGCGGCAGCTGCTTCTCCATTGCCTCGGCGGATCCTGGCGAGCCGACGAGAGCCGGGTCTCCTACGGAACCATCGTGTTCTTCTCGAGCAAGAGATCGGGGCCCTTGCTGGTACTTTCGGATCGCAGCTTCATGGATACGCACAAGGTAGACCTGAGGGTGGACCCGCCAGAGCCTTCGACAACCCTCGAGCGGCCGCTTGCTGGCAAAGCGATCGACCTCGACGCGCCGATGGACATCAAGACCAGCGAAGCGGCAGCGGAACATGTCTTCCGTTCACTCGGTGACACGCTGGCAGCCGACCTCTTCCTCGGCGCCGGAGCAAAAGGCAGAGTCACTCTCGAGCGCAAGGACGTGCCACTGCGCGAGGTCCTCGACGCGGTATGCGCCCAGGCTGGCTGTGTCTGGTCCTTCGACACCAAGGGACCGAGACCCCAGCTGTCCTTCCGCAGCAAAGCGGGCAATCTCGACGAGCCGATTGACATGAAGGTCAAGGGCGCGGAATCCGGCGAGGTCTTTACTTCCTTTGGTGGCGTGCTGGCAGCCGACGTCCACATCGACAGTGGCGTGACCGGCAGAGTCACGCTCGAGCGCGAGAACGTGCCGGTGCGCGAGGCCCTCGACGCGGTGTGCGCCCAGGTTGGCTGTGCCTGGTCCTTGGACACCAAGGGACCGAAGCCCCAGCTGTTCATCCACCGTAAGGAGCTCGAAGGCCACCGCCGCTAGCCGCCGGCAGTTACTGCACGACGACGCCGTCCCAGCGGAACTTGAAGCGGCGCGGCTGGAACGCGGGGATCGCCAGGGGTTGCAGCAGGGGCTGGCCGTCGACCCAGAAGTCCGCGACGGGCTGGCGTTCGCCCGTGGCGTAGTAGTGGGCCAGGAAGGCGAGATCGGCGGCGGCGAAGTCGGAGAGCCAGCCGTCGAGGTCGGCGATCCCGGCCTCGTGGAGGAGCTGCAGGCCGTAGCGCGAGGCCTCGCGTTCGTAAGCTCTCACCTCCGCGAGCTCTGCCGCGGTATACCGGCCCGGTTCGTTGCCGCCGATCAGGCGCGCGCGCTCGGACGTGTTCCATTGGACGGTGTGGCCGAAGAGATGCGCCAGGGTGAAGAGCGCCGCGTCGCTCTCGTGCGCCTGGTGAATCCGCACCTCGGCGCCGTCGAGATCGCCGGTAAAGGGAGGCGGGATCGCCACGAAGGAGACCGCGATGCCGTAGCGGGATTCGATCCGCGCCCGCACTCGCGGCAGCAGGGACCCGAGGTAGGAGTTGCTCGGCCGCATGCGTCTCGTCCGGCCAGTATACCCCCCCGGGCTGGGCGGCGCCGGAGGTCCGGAGGGTCCGGAGCCCCTGCCTTGCTGCACTGCGGCGGAGACGGTAGTGCGGTAGCATCGGCGCGCCATGACCAGTTTCGACGACGAAGTCGCCGCGACGCAGGAGTGGTTCGACAGCCCCCGGTTCTGCGGCATCACGCGCCTGTACTCGGCGCGGCAGGTGGTGGAGCAGCGGGGCACCATCCACCATGACTACACGGTCGCCCGCGAGGCCGCGGCGGCCTTTCACCAGCGCCTGCGCCAGCTGTTCGGCGAGCGGCG
This sequence comes from Thermoanaerobaculia bacterium, assembly GCA_035603475.1. Taxonomy (GTDB): domain Bacteria; phylum Acidobacteriota; class Thermoanaerobaculia; order Multivoradales; family UBA5704; genus JASLEW01. The sequence goes on along the minus strand of DATNKH010000610.1, from coordinate 8,022 downwards.
CAGCATCACCACGTTCGGACCGTATTCGCCGGGCCAGGCGGTGGCGCTGAAGCGCATGGGGATCGAGGCCATCTACCTGGGCGGCTGGGCGACGTCGGCCAAAGGCTCGACGACCGAAGACCCGGGGCCGGATCTCGCGAGCTACCCGCTGAGCCAGGTCCCGGATGAAGCGGCGGGCCTGGTGCGGGCGCTGCTCGCGGCCGATCGCAACCAGCGGTACCAGCGTTTGCGGATGAGCGAGCAGCAGCGCGCATCGACGCCCGAGGTCGACTACCGGCCGTTCATCATCGCCGACGCTGACACCGGCCACGGCGGCGATCCGCACGTGCGGAACCTCGTCCGGCGCTTCGTCGAGGCCGGCGTGCCCGGCTACCACATCGAAGACCAGCGGCCGGGCACCAAGAAGTGCGGCCACCAGGGCGGCAAGGTGCTGGTCGCCAGCGACGAGCAGATCAAGCGGCTGAACGCGGCCCGCTTCCAGCTCGACGTCATGCGGGTCCCGGGACTGATCGTCGCGCGCACCGACGCCGAGGCGGCCAACCTGCTCGAGAGCCGCGGCGACGAGCGCGACCAGCCCTTCATCCTCGGCGCCACCAACGTCGACCTGCCGTCCTACAAGGCCAGCTACCTGGCGCTGATGAAGCGTTTCCACAGCCTGGGGGTGGCCGAGCTGAACGGCCACCTCCTCTACTCCCTGTCCGAGGAGGAGTACGCCGCCGCCGATGCCTGGCTCGAGCGGACCGGCCTCGCCGCCCTGGTGGCGACGAGCGTCGCGGCGCACCTGGCGGCCCCGGAGGGCCTCGTCGACGCGGTGTTCGACCAGGCGGCCTCGCGCCTGCTGGAGTCGTGGGAGACTGCTGCCGGCCTCGAGACCTACGACGAGGCGGCCGCCGTGTCGCTGGAGTTCCGCGCCGGCGAGGGCGAGCCGCTGGCGATCGGCGTCGAGGAGTGGCGGCGGTTCGCCCGGCGCGCCTCTCACTTCGCGGCGCGCCGCCGGGCGAAGTCGCTCGGCGTCGACGTGGCCTGGGACTGCGAGCACGCCAAGACTCCCGAGGGCTACTACCAGGTCCGCGGCGGCATCGACTACGCCATCGCCAAGTCGCTCGCCGCGGCGCCGTTCGCCGACCTGCTCTGGATGGAGACCGCGACGGCGGACCTCGAGTACGCCGGCGAGTTCGCCGCGGCGATCCATGCCGAGTTCCCCGACAAGATGCTGGCCTACAACCTGTCGCCGTCGTTCAACTGGGACTCGACCGGGATGAGCGACGACGAGATGCGCCGCTTCCCCGAGGAGCTCGGCCGGATGGGCTTCGTGTTCAACTTCATCACCTATGGCGGTCACCAGATCGACGGCCTTGCCGCCGAGGAGTTCGCGACCGCGCTGCGGCAGGACGGCATGCTCGCTCTCGCCCGCCTGCAACGGCAGTTCCGCCTGGTCGAGTCGCCCTACCGCACGCCGCAGACCCTGGTCGGCGGGCCGCGCGTCGACGCCGCGCTGCTGGCCTCCTCGGGGCGCACCGCGACCACCAAGGCGATGGGCAAGGGCTCCACCCAGCATCAGCACTTGATCCAGACCGAGGTGCCGAGGAAGCTGCTGGAGGAGTGGCTGGCGATGTGGTGCGAGCACTACCAGCTCGCCGGGCCGCTGCGCGTCGAGCTGCGGCCGCACCGCGCCGGTTCGGAGCTGCTCGAGCTGGCCATCCTGGGCCCCGCGCAGGAGAAGGAGGCGAACGTCGTGTTCACACCCATCCGCGACCGCCTCGGCCACCGGATCCTCTCGGTGCGCGATCAGAACACTTTCGACGAGAAGCTGCGGCAGAAGCGGCTGATGACCCTGATCCACCTCTACCTGGTGTACCGCTACAAGGCGGACGTCGTGCACTACGTGAGCCCGACCGACGACAACCAGTACCAGGCCGCGAAGATGCGGTCCCACGGGATCTTCTCGGAAGTCAACACCGACATCGGACAGATCATCGTCGCCAGAGTCGACGCGGCAAGGACCGCCGAGCTGCTGCTGGCCGACCGGGTAAAGCTGGGGAAGCTCATCCGCAAGGAAGCGTAGAGCGGCGCGGGCACCTGAGCGAGATGGCGGGAGGTGGGCTGGGAAGGAGCCGGATGTCCGAGAGCTCACGGAGACTCATGCAATGGCAGTGAACATTGCGCAGGTGAAAGACCGCGTTGACAGCTTGAGGTCACGGGCGTCCGCGGGCGTCGAGCAGACCGGCGAGGATCAGCGGGAAGTCTTGGCGGTCCTATCGGATCTATGCGATGCGGTAGCAGAGATCGACGAGCGGACCGCCGAGCCTTCCTCACCTCACCCCACGTTGCCGGGAGTGTCGAGGCGGCGCGCAAGAGTCGTCCTGGCCATCGCTTGGATCCTTCCACTCCTCCTCTTCCTCTTTGTCTTGATGCCACTCGCACAGATCGTAGGCCTCCCCTACGGGCCCGTCATCCGCATCGGCGAATCCCCCTGGCACTTGGACCTCTGGGCAGCCCTCACCATCCTTGGCGCACTGCTCGCGGCGCTGCCGGGAAGCCTCATGGCCTATCGGCTCCGCGGCACCATGGGCGTCATTGGCCTGCTGGTCTGGCTCCTATTCCTCTCGGGTCTGGCCTTTCGTGTGGGTCGCTGGATCGAATGAGCTCTCCCGCCAGAGCGGGCGGGTGAGGCAGGTGGGGCCGCCTTCGGCCTTCAGCGAGATCTCCCGGCCGCGGTAGGTGAGGACCTCGCAGCCGGCGGCTTCGAGGCGCGCTCGGGTGACCGGGTTGCCTTCGAGCATCAGGCAACGCCGGGGCGCGAGGGCGAGGACGTTCGGCGCCTGCGTGGGGAGCTCCTGCTCGGGCACCTCGATCAGGCGGATGCCGCGGTCGCGCAGCAGCCGCCAGAAGGAGACCGGCAGGAGCGGCGGATGGACGACGGCGAGGTCGTCGTCCACGAGGCTGATGAGCGACAGGAGGTGCAGGCAGGCATCGGGGCCGGTCCAGTAGGGGAGCTCCACGGGCAGGACCTCGACGCCGCTCGGCGCCAGCGCCCGGCGCAGCTGGCGCAGGCCCTCGCGGTTGGTGCGGAACCCCTGGCCGGCCGCCAGGGTGCCGCGGTCGAGCCAGAGGAGGTCGCCGCCCTCGGCCCGGGCCTCGCCGTCGAGCGTCGCCAGGATGGGGATTCCCAGCGCCGCGAGCCGCCGGGCCATGGCGTCCTCCTCGCCGCGGCGCAGCTCCTTCCCCATGCGCAGGATGACCGCCCCGCGCTCGGTGACGAGCGCCGGATCGAAGACGTAGATCGCGTCCGCCCGGCCGGGCTGCGGCTCGGGATGGTCGACGACCTCCGCGCCGCAGCCGGCGAGGACCGCCACCAGCTCCTCGTGCTCGCGCCGCGCGGCGTCGAGCTCGGGCCGGCCGGCATAATGCCAGGCCACCGGGTCGGCGACCGCGAAGTCGTCCTCGGGGCGCTTCACCAGCACCCTTCGCAGCGGGGTGACCATGCTCTGCGCGCCGAACGGAGGGGTCGACATGGAGCGGCGATCTTACGCCCTCGGGTGATCGGAATCCCGGCTGACACCGGTAGCCGTGGCAGCCGTCGCGTCCTTGACCACCAGTTGCGTGAGGTACTACTATTTGTACGAGGTATGACTCCTTGCAGCGGGTTAGCTATGGCCAATAGAGTAGGGGTGAAGGGGCAGGTCGTGATCGAGAAGCCGATCCGTGATGCGCTCGGCATCCGCCCGGGGTTCGTGGCGATCCAGGACCTGAGGCCAGACCACGTCGAGATCCGCTTCTATCCTCCCGAGCATGATCGATCCCTGCGGGGAGTGCTGGCTGCCAAGATCCGGCGGTCGGTGCCGGCGGGAGAGTGGCGCGAGGCGCGGGAAGAAGCCTGGCGCCGGGCCGCAAGCACGAAGGTCGCCCCCGAGAAGACGAGGCGATGACGCGATCCGGCGCTCCCGCCTTCCTCGACACGAGCTTCGTCGTACGGTACTTGACCGACGATCCGCCGGAAATGGCCGCGCGCGCCGCCGCGATCATCGACGGCGAGAGACAGCTCGTGCTGAGCGAGCTGGTGCTGTTGGAGACCGCGTACGTGCTGACCTCCTTTTACCGGGTACCTCGTGCCCAGGTCGTCGACGCCCTTCTGGACCTGGTGCAGCGCGCCAACCTGCGGCTGGCAAGCCTCGCCAAGCCCAGGGCCCTCGCAGCATTGAGCCTGTGCCGCGACTCGGCTCGCTGCTCGTTCACCGATGCGCTGCTCTGGGCCCAGGCCCTCGACAGCGGCGCGGAGCGCCTCTACTCGTTCGACCGCAAGTTCCCTGCCGAGGGTCTGCTGGTCGATCACGGATAGTCAGAGCCGGGTTCCTCGCGTATCCGGCTGCCTTGCCGCCCCGTGGCGCAGGCGGTAGCATCGGGCCTTCTGGCGGAGTCCTGGCGGAGGTGAGATGACCTCGATTCTCGCATGGCGCAGCGCCGTGCTCCAGTCTTACGGCGACGTCATCACGCCGCCGGCCCTGGCTGCCCTCGAGGCGCTGTCGCCGCTCAACCGCGACCGGCGCGAGATCATGGCGGGGCGCATCGCGCGGCGGCAGGAGCGGGCGCGGCGCGGGCGGCGGATCGCGTTCCTCGAGCCCGGGGCGCCGATCGCGCGCGCCGGCATCAAGGTCCAGGACGCGCGCGACGGCAACTTCGTGGGCAGCGAGATCCCCGCCGACCTGCGGCGCCAGTGGATCCAGGGGACCGGTCCCGCGACCAGGCCGCGCGCCTCGCTCAGAAGCGGGCTGCGCAACGTCGCCTACGCGCTCCTCTCCGGCGCCGACGGCTGGATGTTCGACGGCGAGGACGCGCTCGGGCAGGTCGACACGATGTCGCTCGACAACCAGCGCAGCCTGAAGCTCGCGTTCGCCAGGGACCCGGTCTTCCTCGAGGTCGCCGCCGAGGTCGCCGGCGAGATGAACCAGTGGGCGCAGGGTTTCCTCGGCCGGCCGATCATCGCGGACTGGCGGCAGCAGCTCGGCTTCACGACCAGGATCTTCCGCGCCCGCGGCCTGCACCTCGACGACCGCCACGTGCGGGAGGCCGGCGGCGCAGGCTTCTCCGCGTCGATCGTCGACCTGGTTCTCTACGTTGTGAACAATTACGAGCGCCTGCGCACGGAGGGCTCGTCGATCGCCCTCTACCTCCCGAAGATCCAGACCGCGGAGGAGGCGGCGCTGTGGAACGACATCCTCGCGGCGCTCGAGCGGCACCTCGGTCTCGCGGTGGGCACGATCAAGGTCTACGTCCTGGTCGAGCAGATCGAGGCCTGCTTCCAGTTGATGGAGATCCGCGCCGCCCTGGGCGTGCACTTCGTCGGCTACAACACCGGGCGCTGGGATTACATCAACAGCGTCGCGGACGCGCTGGCCTGGGATCGAGAGTTCCAGAACCCGAACATCGACGCGATCGTGATGACCTACGGCTACATGCGGAATTACGAGGACCGCGTCCGCCGCGCCGTGAACACTCCCGACCGCGAGGGGCGCTGCGCCCTCTGGCAGGGCGGCATGGAGGCGAACATCCCGGTGGGCTCCGCGGCGGGGGTCGCCGCGAGCATGCAGCGGGCGGTCGCCGGCGGCGAGCGCGAGCAGCGCGAAGGGGCGAGCGGCAAGTGGGTGGCGCACTGGAAGATGGTGCACATCCTGCGGCCGGTGTGGGAGCGCGCCGGCGCCGACAACCAGCTGGGGCGCGAGTTCCCGCGGCTCACCTACACGCCGGCGGACGCCGACGCCCTGGTGCTGCTCGAGCCGGCGCCGCGCACGATGCGCGGCGCGCGCGATCTGCTGAGCGTGGCGCTGCAGTACGGCAACGCCTTCCTGCGTGGCTTCCAGGCCGCCGCCCTGAAGCCGGCCGACTTCTTCGGCGACGACGACGTCCTCTACCTGATGGAGGACATGGCGACGGGCGAGATCCGCGCCAGCATCCTCTGGGAGTGGCTGCACAAGGCCGCGCCGTTCACCGCCGGCGACCACCCGGAGACCGGCGCCGGCGTCGAGGCAGGAGCTCCCTTGACCCGTGAGCTCTTCGCGCGCCTCCTCGACGAGGAGTACGGCAAGCTCCTGCGGGCAAGCAACCGCGACGTCCACGACGACTCGAAGCAGACGACGCTGCCCATCGCGCGGGCAATCGTCGAGGCCTACGTCCTCGACGAGGTCAAGGCCCCGTGGTACATCGATCTGCTGAACCTGCAGCTGAACGTGCAAGACCTGGCGACGGCAAGGCAGCGCATCGCGCTCTACCTCGAGGCCTTCCGCCGGGACGGGACGCGGATCACCGAGAACCTCGACCTCGACGCGTAGGCCCCCGGCGGCCCCGGCGGTTCCTCGGTCACCAGGTGCAGGTCGCGCGGGTCAAGCGGGTCAAGCAGGTGAGGAGAGCTGTGGCCGCGGCTACACGGACGATCGGCGAGCAAGACCAGCTGTCGCCGGCTCCTTTTGTCGCCGCCCCCTCTTGACAAGCTTTTCCGGACCCATGCACGAGTTTTCTTGAGTCTGCGCCTGAAGGGCCTCCATTGGTCCGCGGGAAGGCGCAGGGGGCCGTTCTCGTCGTGAGCCTCCCCCACCCATTCGACGACCGCCGATCGGCGCTGTTCCGGCCGCCAACAAGCTTGAAAATCATGGGTTTACAATCGCTGATGGGAGGGAAACAAATGACCATCGGCGAACCGGTGAACCAAGCAGATCACGATCTCGCGGTGAGGGGTGGAGGCGCGGAGCTCGAGGAGCTCGGCGAGAGAATTGCGGAGCTGGCGGCGCAGATCTCGGCGGCCACCTACGAGCTGCTGGCCATGCTGCGCGAATTCGACGAGCGCGGCGGTTGGGGCGGCGGGTTCCACTCTTGCGCGCACTGGCTGGTCTGGCGCGTCGGACTCGACCTTGGCGCGGCGCGCGAGAAGATGCGCGTGGCGCGGGCGCTCGGCGCGTTGCCGCTGCTCTCCTCGGCCATGCGCCGCGGCGAGATCTCCTACTCGAAGGTCCGCGCCCTCACCCGCATCGCCACGCCGGCCAACGAGCAGGACCTGCTGATCTTCGGGCGTGCGGGAACGGCGGCGCACGTCGAGAGGCTGGTGCGCGGCATGAGGCGTGTTGACCGCATTGCTGCGGGGTATAACGAGAAGCGCCTCCACGCCGCGCGGTATCTGCACGCCTACACCGACGAGGATGGCATGGTGGTGGTGAGGGGACGTCTTGCGCCGGAGGCCGGCGCCGCGCTACTGCGCGCCCTGGAAGCCGGCGTCGAGACGCTCTACGGGCCACGCCGTGGCCAGCCGGCCGGTGCCGTGCCGGAAGAGGCAGCGGCGGCGGCGGCGGTAGCGTCGACAGAGGACGCTTCGTTCGAGCAACGCCGCGCCGATGCCCTGGGCCTGATGGCCGAGAGCGCCCTCGCCGCAGGCCTCGATTCCGGCAGTCGCGGCGACCGTTACCAGGTGGTGGTACACGTCGACGCCGAGGTGCTTGCGCCCGGCGGCGATGGCGGTTCGTCCTGGCTCGCGGATGGCAGACACGTTTCCGCGGAAACGTCGCGGCGGCTGGCCTGCGACTCGGCGCGCGTGGTGATGCAGCACGCCGCGGATGGCCAAGTGCTCGACGTCGGCCGCCGCACCCGCGCCATCTCGCCCGCCCTCCGCCGCGCCCTCGAGCATCGCGACGGCGGCTGCCGTTTCCCGGGCTGCGGCAGGAGGTTCTGCGACGCCCACCACGTCGAGCCCTGGGCCAATGGCGGCGGCACCAGTCTCGCCAATACGCTGCTTCTGTGCCGCCGGCACCATCGCGCAGTGCACGAGGAGGGATTCTCGATGGAGCTGGCGGCTAACGGTGAAGCGCTCTTCTATCGACCTGACGGCCGGCCGCTCCCGGAGGCGCCGGCGCTGCCGGTGCCGGCCCGAGAGCCGGTCACGGCCCTGGTCGCACAACTCGCGAGCCACGGCGTGGCCGTGGATGCCCGCGCGACGTTGCCCGACTGGTGGGGCGGGTCGGTCGACTACGGCTGGGAAAT
>DATNKH010000609.1:0-2997 GCA_035603475.1 Thermoanaerobaculia bacterium | reverse complement strand
CCCCGCGAGTCGAGCCATCCCATGGGGCCTAGGATAAGATGAGCCGCCCCTGCAAGGGAACGTCGGCGCAGAAAAGCCGGCCGGACGCCGCAGGAGCTCTACGAACAGGAGGCCCTCGACCGTGTCACTTCGAATCAGCTTCGCGCTGCTCGGGCTGCTGCCGCTGGCCGCCGCGGCCCTGGGTGCCGCGCCCGCCGGCAAGGCCGCCGCGCCGGCCGGCGCCGGCGACGCCTTCCCCTACCAGGTCTTCGAGACCACGCTCGCCAACGGCCTCAAGGTGGTGGCCATCCCCTACGACAGCCCGGGGACCCTGGCCTACCTGACGCTGGTGCGCACCGGCTCGCGCGACGAGATCGATGCCGGCCTCAGCGGCTTCGCCCATTTCTTCGAGCACATGATGTTCCGCGGCACCGACAAGTATTCGGCGGAGCGGTACAACGACGTGCTCAAGGGCATGGGCGCCGACTTCAACGCCTTCACCACCGACGACTTCACGCTCTACCACGTCGTCGGACCGTCGAGCCGGCTCGCCACCATCGCCGAGATGGAAGCCGACCGCTTCCAGAACCTGAAGTACTCGCAGGACGTTTTCCGCACGGAGGCGCTGGCGATCCTCGGCGAATACAACAAGGACGCCTCGTCGCCCTTCTTCGCGCTCGAGGAGAAGCTCCACGACGTCGCTTTCCACACCCACACCTACCAGCACACGACGATGGGCTTCCTCGCCGACGTCAAGGCGATGCCGGGCCATTACGACTACAGCCGGCAGTTCTTCGCGCGTTTCTACCGCCCGGAGAACTGCGTCGTGGTGGTCGTCGGCGACGTCCAGCCGCGGCAAGTCTTCGCGGCCGTCGAGCACGAGTACGGCGGCTGGAAGAAAGGTTATCGTCCGGTCACGATCGCCGCCGAGCCGCCGCAACGCGAGGCCAGGAGCGGCCACGTCGATTGGCCGACCCCCATCCAGCCGATTTTCTACGCCGGCTGGCACGTCCCGGGGTTCTCGGACCGCACCGTCGATTCGGCGACCCTCGACGTCATCGCCGAGCTGCTGTTCGCCGAGTCGGCGCCGCTCTACCAGGAGCTGGTGGTCGACAAGCAGTGGGTGGACCTGCTGCAAGGCGGCGCCGACAGCCGCCGCGACCCCCACCTGTTCGGCGTCATCGCCCGCGTCAAGTCCGCCGACCTGGTGCCGAAGGTGCGGCAGGCCATCGAGACCGCCTTCGCCGACCTGCACACGAAGCCGGTCGACGCGCGGCGCCTCGAGCGCATCGCGCTGCATCTCCGCAACGGCTTCGCCCTGCGGCTCAGCACTCCCCAGCAGGTGGCGACCGAGGTGTCCAGGTTCCTGGCGCTGACCGGGGACGTGCAATCGATCAACCGCGCGCAGGCGCAATATCCACGAGTGACGCCGGCCGACGTCCAGCGCGTGGCGCGGGCGGTCTTCCAACCACCGAACCAGTCCACCGTGATGCTCACCGGCCCGCAGGCCCCGGCGCCGGCCGGCGCCGGCAAGCCGGAGGGAGGCGCACACCATGCAGATCGCCGCTGACGCCAGAGAGATCGCCGCCGGGCTCGCCGTGCTGATGGGAATGCTGTTTGCCGCCGGACCGGTCTCGGCGGGCACCCCGGCGGGCACCCCGGCGGATAAGTCGCCCGACAGCCAGGCTCCCCCCGAGATCGTCGCCTTGCCGAGCCCGAGCTCCCCGCTGGTCGCCATCCGGCTGCTGTTCCGGGTCGGCTCGATCGACGATCCGCCCGGCAAGGAGGGCCTGGCGTCCTTGACCGCGCTGATGGTGTCGCAGGCCTCGACCGCCAAGCGCCCCTACAGCCAGCTGCTCGAGGACCTCTACCCGCTCGCCGCGGAGATCGACGGCAACACCGACCGCGAGGTCACCGTGTTCTCGGGCACCGTGGCCCGCGCGGCGCTCGACACCTACACCGGCCTGCTCGAGGAAGCCTTGCTCAGCCCGGCGTTCTCCGACAGCGACTTCCGGCGCAACCGCCAGCAGCTGCTCTCCTACCTCACCGACACCCTGCGCAGCGCCAACGACGAGCTGCTGGGCCTCGAGGCGCTGCAGCAGCGGATCTTCGCCGGGCACCCCTACGGGCACGCGCCCGCCGGCACCGTCGCCGGCCTCGGCACCATCACGCTCGACGACGTGCGACAGTTCTACCGCTCCCATTACACCCGCGCCAACCTGATGATCGGCGTCGCCGGCGGCTACCCGGACGGCTTCGACGCGCGGCTCGCCCGCGACCTCGGCAGCCTGCCCGCCGGCACTCGCGGCGAGCGGCCGTTGCCGCCGCCCCCACCGGTGTCCGGCCGCCACGTCACCCTGATCGACAAGGAGGCCGCCTCGGTCGGCATCCATTTCGGCTTCCCGCTGCCGATCACCCGCAAGGACGACGACTTCTACCCGCTGATGGTGGTGAACAGCTTCCTCGGCGAGCACCGCACCTTCAACGGCCTGCTGATGAGCGAGCTGCGCGGCGTCCGCGGGCTCAACTACGGCGACTATTCCTATATCGAGTACTGGGACACCCCGCCCTTCACCACTCACCCGCCGCCGAACGTGCCGCGCCGGCAGCAGTACTTCTCGGTCTGGGTGCGGCCGGTGGTGCCGGCGGACGCGCAGTTCGCGCTGCGCGCCGCGCTCTACGAGGTGGGCCGGGTGCACGCGCACGGCCTGACCGCCGCGCAGTTCGAGCTCACGCGCGACTTCCTCCTCAACTACTCGAAGCTCTGGGTGCAGGGCCTGTCCTCGCGGCTCGGGTACCACATGGACAGCCGCTACTACGGCATGCCCTACTTCCTCGACGAGATCCAGTCGCGGCTCCCGCGGCTGACCGTCGACGACGTCAACCGCGCGGCGACCAAGTACCTGTCGACCGATTCCTTCGACGCCGTGCTCGTGACCGCCGGCGCCAGCAAGCTGGCGGACGTGCTGCGGCAGGACCGCCCCAGCCCGAAGCAGTACAACAGCCAGGTGGCGGCCG
>DATNKH010000608.1:0-3377 GCA_035603475.1 Thermoanaerobaculia bacterium | reverse complement strand
GAGCCGCTCACCCACTGGGCCGAGAACATCGGCACCACCCCGATCGACGTCCTGATCGTGGAGCTCAAGAAGCCGGGTTGAGGGGTTGGCAGGTCCCCGCCTCGCGGGGTGGCGAGACCGCCATCGGCGGTCTCGCCGGATCCTCCGGTCACCGCCGCCGGCGGCGATCCAGGGTCCTATCTACCGGCGCGATTGCCAATATTTGCATATTGCTCCTGACAAGGAAGCTTGACGCCGGGTTGGCTGCTTTGTAGCCTGGCGAGAATCTCGGCAGAATCGGCAGAAAAGGAGGGCACGATGCCCTGCTCGTTGAGAGAGGCCGGCTTGCAATGGACCGCGCCGAAGAACAGTGTCGTGACGGTGAAAGTCCTCGCGAACGTTACGAATATCGTCCGCGCCGAGTACAACCGCGCTGCGCTGCCGGTGAACGGCAACAGCACGACCTTCACGGTGGTGGAGGGTAATGCCTCGCTGGACCTCTACCTGGCCGGCGCGCCGGAGGATGTCGAGTTCGTCGAAGACTGCGGCGACGGCACGACTCACCACCTGGACGGCTATCAGAATGACTTTCGTCCCACTCCCAGCTTCACGATCGTGGGGACAGCAGCCTAGGACCTCGATGGAGGACCGAGATGACGCTTCGTTCGTTCCTGCTCGCCGCTCTCGTCCTGGCAGTCATCACCTCGCGTCCCGCGGTCTCGGCGCAGACCGAGCCTGCCCAGTGTCAGGACAAGCCGGAGATCTGCGCCTATGACGGACCGCTGAATGCGCTGATCAGCGCAGTCGGTACGAAGGACGATACCAAGGAAACCAAGGTCAAGGACGCGCTCCGGGTCATCCTGGATCCCACCAAGGATCGACAGTATTTCGTCCTGGCGTTGTCGGCAGATGCCTCGTTCGCGACTGCCGTGGCCGCGTGGGAGCGCGCGCGAGTGGACAAGCAGGTCGGCGCGGGGCCGAAGGCCACCGGCACGACCGACCTCGTTGCCAGGACCAGTACGCCCGACCTCCTGGGCATGGCGGTCCAACTGGGCGCCTTGACGGAGACCGTGAACGGTACGACCGCGACGTTCAATGCCAACGCTTACGGCTCCTATCGTGCAATCCTTGGACAACCGGAGATCTGCCTGGCTTGCGCCGACACGCCCTGGAGGAAGCTGAACTTCGCTCTGACGTACGACCTCAGCCATCTAGGCAGCCGGCAGGTGCCGACGACCGGTGCTGCGACCCCGGCGACGCCGAATGTCACGATGGTTGAGCTCCCGCAGAGCTCGCGTCAGTTCACCGCCGTCACGGCGAGATACGATTTCCACAACCCTCTCGATCCGCGCTCGCCGGAATTCAAGCAGGCCTGGGCGACGGCGTTCAAGAGCCACAGTGCGGAGCTCGCGAACGCGGCGAAGAACCTCGCCGATGCACTCGGGCCGGTGATGCAGCCTCTTGTCGAGGACAAGGACCAAAAGCTAAGGGATCTGAGGGAAGGCGAGTATCAGCAGCAAGCCATGAGGGCCGCGGCCGAGCAAGGGCGAGCCGCCTTGAACGACGAGTTCGCCAAGTATTTTTCCAGGCTCGAGGCATTGGCCCGCGCCGCGATTCCAGACCTCGATCAGAAAGTGGCCACCGCCGCCGCGGCTTACGCTCAGTACGCGGCGGCCAACTACGACACCGTACGGGCGGCCCAGGAGGCGCCTGGCAACAAGCCCCAGTTCACGGCCGAGTACACCTATGACCATCCTCAGAACCAGCCCGACACCCATGACATCAAGGTGATCTTCGCCTGGAGCCCGCAGCTCCAGCAGAGCGCACCGCCTACCCTGTTCACCGTGAACCTCGGGGGCAGCATCTACGGTGGGGCGATCCCGGCGGGCGCGAGATACGGACGCGTACGCGACTTCCAGCTCGCGTTTCAATTCGACCGCGGCATGGGTGATCCGGTGACTCACCCGGTCACTTTGAGCTTGGCGGGCTACCTCCAGTACCAGTTCGATCCTTCGGTCCTCGACATCGGACCAGGGAACCTGGCGCCGGGGACCAACATCACGCTGCCCCAGGATGCGAAGGTGCTCCTCGGCACCAGGGGAACCCTGGGCATCGTGCAGGCGAAGTTGACCATCAATACGAAGTCGGGCGTGAATATCCCGATGGCCGTGAGTTGGGCCAACAAGACGGACCTGCTGAAGGCCACCGACGTGCGTGGCCACGTCGGCATCACCTACGACTTCGCGTCGCTGAGCCAGATCTTCGGCGGGAAGTAGCCGTGGCGGTCGGCTTGGGTCACGGCTTGATGCCGAGAGCGACGAACTGGGCGCCCAGAGGGACCTGCGCCAGCAGGCGCTCGGCTCGCCGCCAGCCGCGCCCGCGCCACGGGAAGAACAGGCCGTAGCGCGACTCGATGCGGGACAGGCCGGCGCGGCGCAGCAGGCGGCGCGTCTCGGCCAGCGACAGCAGCGCGGCGTCGCGGTCGAAAGGGCACCGGGCGACGACGCGCCGCGTGAGCGGGTTCCAGGGGTTGTGCTCCCAGAGCGCCACCAGGCCGCCGGGGCGCGCCAGCCGCGCCATCTCTCCCACCATGGCGTCACGCCGCCCGCCCGGCGGCACGTGGTGGAGCACGCACACCGCGAACACGAGGTCGAAGCTGCCGCCGGCGAAGGGAGCCTGTCGGCCGTCGCCGGCGACGAGCCCGTACCGATCGCCGGCCCTGGCGCGGGCCCGGGCGCCGGCTGGGGCGGCGGCCTGGGCACCTGCCCGGCTGGCTTGGCCGGCCTGCGCGAGGCAACCGAGCGACAGGTCCATGCCCCAGAGACGTCCGATGCGCTGCCGCAGCCGGAGCTGCATCAATCCGGGGCCGCAGCCCACTTCCAGGGCGCGCACGGCGGACGGTTCTCCCAACCGGTCACGGATCGCCTCCTCGATCTGTCGCGCCTTGATGTCGAGGTAGAAACCCTGTGCCTGGCCGGAGAAGGCGACGGCCCTGTCGATCTCCTGCGCATAGCCGGCGGCGACGTCGTCGAAGTCCATGGCTAGTGTCCCGCTCGGTTCATTCGCATGCTACTCGCTTGCCCTCCGCGTCCCTGGCTGCGTTGCGCCTCCTCGACATAAGTTCGACTATGCCTCGTCGGCGACGCCTTGCCAGGAACGCGGATGGACGGCGCGATTAGCATACGAATGAACCGAGCGGGCCACTAGCTCCCGCCGGGGCGCCTGGCGGTGACGGCGTCCAGGCCTTCCTCGAGCCGGCGCGGCCGGAAGCCGAGCTCGGCCGCCGCGGCGTCGATCTCGTACGGCTTCGGGCTGAGCAGGCGGGGCACCTGGTCGGCGTACAGCGGCGGGCGGCGCAGTGGCAGGAGGGCGAGCAGGAGGGCCGCGCCGTGGAGGAC
>DATNKH010000607.1:0-6192 GCA_035603475.1 Thermoanaerobaculia bacterium | reverse complement strand
AAAGCGGCGGCGGCCAGCTGGACGGCGAGGTGGCCGACGCCGCCGGCCGCGCCGGTGATGGCGATGCGGTCGCCGTCCTGCAGGCCGGCGAGGTCGCGGAGGGCCTGCAGGGCGGTGAGCGCCGCCATGGGCACGGCCGCGGCCTCCTCCCAGCTCAGCGCCTCGGGCTTCCAGGCGGCGGTGGCCTGGCCGGTGACGGCGTACTCGGCGTAGGCACCGCCGTGGCGGCTGTCGAGCATCGCGTAGATCGGGTCGCCGGGCTCGAAGTCGGCGACCTCGGGACCGACCGCCGCCACCTCGCCGGCGACGTCGAAGCCCAGCACCAGCGGGAACCTGGCAGGCAGCAGGAGCCGCAACCGTCCCTGGCGGATCTTCCAGTCGATCGGGTTGACGCCGGCCGCCCGCACCCGCACCAACAGCTGGCCAGAGCCGGGCAGCGGGCGGCGCACCTCGCGCAGCTCCAGCCGCTCGACGCCGCCGTAAGCGGTCAGCACCACCGCTCGCATCGTGGGCATCGTGGGCATCGCGCCTCCCTTGTATCACCGTTGGTCCGAGGCTCCGCCCGCCCCGGCCGGTGTGGTAAGAATGCGACGGAGTAGGGGGATAGGCGAAAGGGGGAGGGCTCGTCCAATGGCGACATCGCCGCGAGGAAAACCGGTCATCACGTTCTGCCTCG
The DNA here is from genome assembly GCA_035603475.1 of Thermoanaerobaculia bacterium. Taxonomy (GTDB): domain Bacteria; phylum Acidobacteriota; class Thermoanaerobaculia; order Multivoradales; family UBA5704; genus JASLEW01. The sequence continues at coordinate 5,516 of DATNKH010000607.1, read as the reverse complement.
ACGTCGGCGGCACCGGCATCAAGGGGATCACGGTCGACGAGGGCGGGCGGCCCACGGCCGAGCGCGTGCGCCTGCCGACGCCGCGGCCGGCGGACCCCGCGGCGGTGCTGGCGACGGTGCGGGAGATCGCCGGGCAGCTGCCGCGCTTCGACCGCGTGGCGGCGGGATTCCCGGGCGTCGTGGTGGAGGGGACGGTCCACACCGCGCCGAACCTGGGATCGTCGTGGGCCGGCGTCCCGCTGGCGGCGGCGCTCGAGGACGCCACCGGCCGGCCGGCGCGCGTCGCCAACGACGCCGGCGTGCAGGGGCTGGCGGCGATCGAGGGCCAGGGGACGGAGCTGGTGATCACCCTCGGCACCGGCATGGGCTTCGCGCTCTACATCGACGGCCATTACGTGCCGAACATCGAGATGGCCCACCACGTCTTCCGCAAGCACCGAACCTACGAGGAGCGCGTCGGCGACCGGGCGCTGCAGAAGGTCGGGCGGCGGCGCTGGAACAAGCGCGTGCTCGACGCCATCCAGCACCTCGAGCCGGTGTTCAACTACCGGGTCCTCTATCTCGGCGGCGGCAACTCGAAGCTGATCCACTTCCCGCTGCCGCCGAACGTGCGCATCATCGAGAACATCTCCGGCCTGCTGGGCGGGATCTACCTCTGGCAGCCGCGCGGCGGGTCGCCCAGGTTGCGAGAATCCGGTGCTTGACGCGATATGAATTTTTATGCAAATCTATGCGCATGTTGAACGGAGCCGGGCGCGATGCCGACCGATCGTGAGCTGCGCGAGGCGCGGCAGCGCGCCATCCGCGCCTTGCTGGCGCGATCGCCGGTCGCCAACCAGGCGGAGCTGGTCGCCGAGCTGCGCCGGCAGGGGATCGCCGCCACGCAGTCGAGCGTCAGCCGCGATCTGCGCGACCTCGGGGTGGCGCGGGTCGGCGGCAGGTACGTGCCGCGGGCGCGGCCGGAGGAGCGCGACCCGCGGGTCGCGGAGGTGGCGCGGCTGCTGCGTTCGGTGCGGCCCGCCGGTCCCTACCTGACGGTGGTGCAGACGGCGGTCGGCGCGGCGCAGGGCGTGGCCCGCGCCCTCGATGCCGCCGGCTGGCCGGAGGTGGTCGGCTCGCTGGCCGGCGACGACACGGTGTTCCTCGCCACGGCGACGGAGCAGGACCAGGAACGCCTGATCCGCCATCTCGCGGTGTCCAGGCAGGAGGCCGAGTGATGAGCGAGCCGATCGTCCTGGCGTTCTCGGGCGGCCTGGACACTTCTTTCTGCGTGCCCTGGCTGGCCGAGACCCATGGCCGGCCGGTGGTCACGGTGACCGTGGACACCGGCGGCCTCGATGCGGCGTCGGCGGCGGCGCTGGCCGAGCGCTCGCGGCAGCTGGGCGCGGCCGAGCACCGGCTGGTCGACGGCCGCGAGGCCTTCTTCGAGCGGGTGCTGCGGTTCCTGATCATGGGCAACGTGCGGCGCGGCCAGGTGTACCCGCTCTGTGTCGGCGCCGAGCGCGGCATCCAGGCGCAGCTGGTGGCGGCGGCGGCGCGGCAGCTGGGCTCGCGCACGGTGGCGCATGGCTGCACCGCCGCCGGCAACGACCAGGTGCGCTTCGAGGTCGCCCTGCGCACGCTGGCGCCGGAGCTCGAGGTGCTGGCGCCGGTGCGCGACCAGCCGCGGCCGCGCGCCGCGCAGGTCACCTACCTCGAGGCGCGCGGGCTGCCGGTGCCGTCGTTCGGCGCCGCCTACTCGGTCAACCGCGGCCTCTGGGGAGTGACGATCGGCGGCCGCGAGACGCTCGACAGCGTCGAGCCGATCCCCGAGTCGGCGTGGGTGCTGACGCGCGGCGCCTTCGACGCGGCGCGCCCGGAGCGCCGCCTGCGCCTGGGCTTCGAGCGCGGCGTGCCGGTGACGGTCGACGGCGAGGCGCTGGCGCCGGTGGCGTTGATCGAGCGCCTCGAGCTGGCGGCGGCCGCCTACGGCATCGGCCGCGGCATCCACCTGGGCGAGACGATCCTCGGCATCAAGGGGCGGGTGGCGTTCGAGGCGCCGGCGGCCGAGGTGCTGCTGACCGCCCATCGCGAGCTCGAGAAGCTCACCCTGACCGGGCGGCAGCAGCGGGTCAAGGAGACGGTGGCCGCGGTCTATGGCGACCTGGTGCACGAGGGGCAGCACCTCGAGCCGGTCTGCCGCGACATCGAGGCGCTGCTGCTGTCGTCGCAGGCGCGGGTGACCGGCGAGGTGCGGCTGCTGCTGCAGACCGGGCAGCTCTTCGTCGAGGGCGTGTCGTCGCCGGCCTCGCTGCTCGCCGCCTCGCGCGGCGTCTACGGCGAGGCGGCGGGCGAGTGGAGCGCGGCCGACGCGCGCGGCTTCTCGCGGCTGGCCGCGCTGCCGTCGATGCTGTGGGCGCGGATGGCCGGGCCTGGCGCGGAGCCGGAGGAGCTGCCCGCGGCGACGGCGTCGCCCGCGCCGGGGGAGAAGGCGGCGGTATGAAGACCGTGCTGCTCGACAAGATCGCCTCGGTCACTCGCAACTGCCAGCTCAAGCGCGAGGTGCGGGTGAGCGAGCAGATCCCTTGCGAGGAGGGGGTGGTGGTGGCGGTGCGGGTGCGCGGCGACAAGACGACCTACAACCAGCTCGAGCTGCCGAGCGGGCGGATGGCCCAGGTCAAGCGCGGCGACGTCATCGCCGGCGCGCTCGGGCACCGCAGCGCCCTGTTCGGCTACTCGGGCCACCTGCCGCGGCGGCTGGCGCCCGGCGACACCATCAACCTGCTCAACCTCGGCGGCGTCCTGGGGATCTGCGACTCGGTGAATCCCGACCTCGGGCCGCCGTTCGAGTGCGAGGTGCTGGGGGCCGTGCTCCATTTCCCGTACCTGGGAGAGCGCATCGGCGTCGCGGCGCGCATCGGCGGCGCGGAGGGGATGGGCAACCCGGCGCTCGATCCGGCGGCGCCGCTCGCGACCGGGCAGCCGCCGGTGCCGGTGGTGGCGCTGGTGGGCTCCTGCATGAGCTCCGGCAAGACCGCCGCGGCCTGCGCGCTGGTGCGCCACTTCAGCCACGGCGGCTTGACGGTCGACGCCCTCAAGGCCACCGGCGTCTCGCTGCGCCGCGACCTGCTGGCGATGGAGGACGCGGGCGCGCGCAGCACCGCGCTGTTCACCGACCTGGGGGTGGTGGCGACGACGCCCGCGAATGCGCCCGGAGTGACGCGCACGCTGATCACGCGCCTCGCCGCGGGGCGGCCGGACGTGATCGTCGCCGAGCTCGGCGACGGCCTGCTCGGCGCCTACGGGGTGGCGGCGATCCTCGCCGACCGCGAGATCCGCGCCGCCTTCTCGGCGGTGGTGCTGGCCGCCAACGATCCGGTCGCGGCGTGGGGCGGAGTGCGGCTGCTGGCCGACGAATTCGGCATCCGGCCGGCGGCGGTGACCGGTCCGGCGACCGACAACCTGGCGGGCACGCGCGTCATCGAGGAGTCGCTGCGGGTGCCGGCCGCCAATGCCCGCACCGACGGCGAACGGCTGGCGGCGCTGGTGCTGGCCGCGCTGGGCATGCCGGGGGCCCTTGCTGCGGATACCGCGGATGCCGCGGGTGCCGCGAATGCCGCGGATGCCGCGAATGCCGCGAATGCCGCGAATGCCGCGGACGCTGCGGGCGCGGCAGCCGCGAGCCCACCCGCCGCGGCGGCGGTGCGGCGTTGAGCGGCGCCGCGCCGAGCGGCCTGGCGCTGCAAGAGGTCGGCGTGGCGCCGGAGACCGCCGCGCATGCCGCTGCCGCTGCCGCGCCCGGCACGGCTCTCGGCGTGGAGCCGGACGCCGCCGCGGCGCGGAGCAGTGCTCCCGGGCCGGTGCCGGTGCTGGTCGTGGGCGGCAGCGGCTACGTCGCGGGCGAGGCGCTGCGGCTGCTGGCCGGCCATCCGCGGCTGCTGGTGGCCGGCGTCGTCTCGGAGAGCCAGGCGGGCCAACCGGTCGCGGCGGCGTTCCCGCACCTGGCCAGCGCCTATCCGGACGTGCGCTTCCATGCGGTCGAGGAGCTGCCGCGGCTGATCGACCTGGCCGCCGAGGTGGCCGCGGAGGGCGCGGCGCTGTGCGCGGCGCCTCACGGCGCGGCGGCGAAGCTCGTCGACCTGCTGCTGGCGTCGGCCGAGCGGGCCGGCGCGCGGCTGCGCGTGGTCGACCTGTCGGCCGACTTCCGCTTCGCCGCCGCGGCCGACTACGAGAACGTCTACGGCCATGCCCACGGGGCGCCGGACCGGCTGGCGGGGTTCCGCTGCGCGCTGCCCGAGCATGCCGACCTGGCTTTCGGCACGGCCGCCGCCACCGCCGCCGATGCCCCGCCGCCGCTCGCGGCGCCTTGGCACATCGCCCATCCCGGGTGCTTCCCGACGGCGGTGCTGCTCGCCGCGGTGCCGCTGCTGCGGCTGGGCTGGATCGAGCCGAGCCTGCAAGTGGTGGCGGTGACCGGCTCGACCGGCGCCGGCCGCACGCCGTCGCCCACCACCCATCACCCGGCGCGCCGGAGCAATCTCTTCGCCTACAGCCCGCTGGCCCACCGCCACGAGCCGGAGATGCGAGGGCTGGCGGCGGCGGCGGTGGGAGCGCCGGTGGCGATCCATTTCGTGCCGCAGGCCGGACCGTTCGCGCGGGGCATCTATGCGACCGTGCAGGCGCGCCTGCTGCGGCCGGCGCGGGCGGGGCACGACGAGGAGCAAGCGGCCGCGGTGCGGGCCGATCTCGAGCGCTTCTACGCCGCGGCGCCGTTCGTCGACGTGCTCGCCGAGCCGCCGCGGCTGCAGGACGTCGTGGGGAGCAACCGCTGCCGCCTCGGCGTCGCCGTGGCCGGCGACCGCCTGGTGGCGTTCTCCGCCATCGACAACCTGACCAAGGGCGCCGCCGGCGGCGGCATCCAATGGCTCAACCGCCTGCTCGGCTTCCCGGAGACCGCCGGCCTCACGCAGCCCGGGATCGGGTGGCTCTGACGGCACGGGATCAGCTTTGAACAAGGTCCGCGCGGCGACGGCGCGGCCAAACGACAGGAGATCTGGTTGCCCATGGTGACGACGGTTCCGGCGACGACGCCGATCCCTGACCTCGCGGCGGCGCGCGACGAGGCGCGCTTCCTGCTGCCGGCCTACGTGCAGACGGCGATCGAGCCGGTCGCCGGGCGCGGCGTCATGCTGCGCACGCGCGACGGCCGTGAGCTGTTGGACTTCTACGGCGGCCACGCGGTCGCCTTGCTGGGCTACGCTCATCCGCGGCTGCTCGCGGCGCTCGCCCGCCAGGCGGAGGAGCTGTTCTTCCAGAGCAACGTCGTGCCGCTCGCGGTGCGGGCCCGCGCCGCCCGGCGGCTGGTGGAGTTCGGCCCCGCCGGGCTGAGCCATGCCTTCCTGGTCAACAGCGGCGCCGAGGCGAACGAGAACGCCCTGCGCCTGGCGCTGCGCCGGACCGGCCGCGGCCACGTGGTGGCGTTGACCGGGGCGTTCCACGGCCGCACCGCGGCGGCGGCGGCGGTGACCCACGGCGCC
>DATNKH010000606.1:0-4372 GCA_035603475.1 Thermoanaerobaculia bacterium | reverse complement strand
AGGTCATATACACTCTGAAAGAAGACAAGAGGAGAAGCCAAGCCGACCACCTCAACCAACCATGAGCCGCTGCTCGTCGCTCCGCTCCGACGAGTGGTCGCCTTCACCGGAACAGCTGGTCGTCTTCAGCGGAATGCGCAGATGGCATTTGAGAAGCGTTCGAAACGATCGGAATTGGAATCGGCGTGAAGAATCGCCTCTGCTATGGTCGTTGAAACGCGCTGCTTGTCCATTCGGCGCCTCTTTTCGCGAATACTACATGCTAAGTGGCACGGACATTAGTCGGCAACGATATGGACCCGTCGGGGGAGAAGGAATAGGTTACGCCTCTATTGGCGTTGGTGGTGTTCCGGTGAAGGGCGAGTTCTACAAGGCTCTCATCGGAAAGCCGCTAGCTACTCCCGCTGCCAACAGTCCGTTACAGTCCCCATGCCCGCCTGAGGACTTGGGCGACCTGAAGCTCTCCGCTTTGTTCGAGGTGCTCAATAAGCACGGCTCGCGGTGGCCAATTGCTGCGGTACGGATCCTGGCACGGTCCCGCATACAAGCCGCCTCCAGGACCAGCATAGAGGCCGCCTCCAGGACCTGTGGATAGGCCCCCCCGGGGACCTGTCGACAACCCACCGCCAGGACCGATAGACAGGCCGCCTCCGGGACCTATTGATAAGCCACCTCCGGGGCCAATTGATAGGCCGCCGCCGGGTCCGATGGACATCCCACCACCAGGCCCTATAAATGCCCCTCCCCCCGGCCCTATGTACATCCCTCCCCCCGGCCCGATGTATAGCCCGCCGCCCGGCCCTGTGTAGGAGTCTCTAGGCCACATGTTGTTCTCCTGCTGCTGCTAACCGCCTCCGACGAATGAAGCTAATCTGCAATTCTACACGAACTGCACGTTGAGCAATGAGCCATAGCGAGGGCATTCTGGCTGAAGCGTTCGATCGACAGGGGTGCTGCACGGTGCCGAAGAGCCTTACGACGGGAAGTCGCAAAAGGCCGGCATGAGGCAGGCTCGGGAAACCGTGCTCTGAGATGTCGGAAGACCTACGCAGAGCTTACGCAGCCATGCATGACGGCCATAAAGACTACAAATGTAAGCCGTGTAAATCTCTTATTATCTTTCTTTTACGCTGGAGCCGACGATCGGCATTGAACCGATGACCTGCTGATTACGAATCATCTCGGCTCGCATTCTGCCGCACCGACTCCCGCACCGCCCGGTACCGCTCCAGCCGGGCCTTCAGGGCCTCCTCGAAGCCCCTGCCTCTGGGCTCGTAGAAGCGTGTGCCGGCGATGGCTTCGGGGAGGCAGTCGAGGCCGCCGACGCCTTCTTCGGTGGCGTGGGCGTAGACGTAGCCGGCGCCGTAGCCGAGGCCTTTCATGAGGGGGGTCGGGGCGTTGCGGATGGACATGGGCACCGGGTCGGCGGGGCGCTCCTCGACGGTGCGTAGAGCGGCACCGTAGCCCGCGTAGACGGCGTTGCTCTTCGGGGCGAGGGCCAGGTAGAGGGCGGCCTGGGCGAGGGCGAGCTCGCCTTCGGGGGAGCCGAGGAGGTGGTAGGCGTCGCGGGCGGCGAGGGCTTGCACCAGGGCCTGCGGGTCGGCGAGGCCGATGTCCTCGCTGGCGAAACGGATCATGCGGCGGGCAAGGTAGAGGGGTTCCTCGCCGGCGGCGAGCATGCGGGCGAGCCAGTAGAGGGCGGCGTCGGCGTCGCTCTCACGCAGCGACTTGTGCAGCGCCGAGATCAGGTTGAAGTGCTCCTCGCCGGCCTTGTCGTAGAGCAGGACCTTGCGCTGGGCCACCCGCCGCACCTGCGCGGCGTCCAGGCGCGGCGCCGCGCCCGGCGGCTCGTCTGCCGGCGGCGCGGCCGGCTCGGCGGCGTCCGCCACCGCCGCCTCGAGGAGGTTGAGCGCCCGCCGCGCATCGCCCGAGGCCAGCTGGGCGACGGCGGCGAGCGCCTCGTCGTCGACGGCGATCTCGATGCCGCCGAGGCCGCGCTCGGAATCGGCCAGGGCGCGGCGCATCAGCAGGGTCAGGTCGTCGAGCGACAGCGGGCCGAGCACGACGACGCGGCAGCGCGACAGCAGCGCGGCGTTGATCTCGAACGACGGGTTCTCGGTGGTGGCCCCCACCAGGACGATGTCGCCGCGCTCGACGTAGGGCAGGAAGGCGTCCTGCTGCGAGCGGTTGAAGCGGTGGATCTCGTCGACGAAGAGCAGCGTGCGCCGGCCCTGGGCGCGGCGCAGCCGGGCGGCCTCGGACATCACCTCCTTCACCTCTTTGATGCCCGAGGTCACCGCCGAGAAAGGCACGAACAGCGAGGAGGTCGCGGCGGCGACGAGACGCGCCAGGGTGGTCTTGCCCGAGCCCGGCGGCCCCCAGAAGATCAGCGACGGTACGCGATCGGCGGCGATGGCACGGCGCAGGAAGGCATCCGGTCCCAGGACCGCCGGGTGCCCGACCACCTCGTCGAGGGTGCGCGGCCGCATCCTCTCGGCGAGCGGCGAGCCGCCCCCCGCGGCGGAAGCGCCGGGCTGGCCTGCCGCCGGCACCCCGCCGCCGGTAGCTCCGGCAGGCTGGTCGTCGAAGAGCCCTCGCCCCGCGCGCACCATGGCAGCCGGCGCCTCAGGCGTCCGCCGGCCCGTCGCGCTCCACCTCGACCCGCGCGTCGTTGAAGCAGGCGCCGGCGCCGAGATCGGTCAGGGAGTCGGGGACGAGGGCGTTGGCGGTGGTGCCGGAGCGCGTGTTGTGGCTCCACAGGCCCTTGGGCAGCAGCGCCACGCCGGGGACGAGATCGGGATTGAGGCGCAGGGCGGTGCGCACCTCGCCGCGGTCGTTCCACAGCCGCACCGCATCGCCCTCGCGGAGGCCGCGGCGCGCCGCGTCTTCGGGATGGAGCTCGACCGGCACCAGCTTCCGGTGCAGCTCGCCGAGGGTCGAGCTGATGGTGCGGGAGGTGGCCGGCGAGATCAGCGCCAGCGGGAAGGCCGCACTGACCGGCAGGTCGCGGTAGCCGTACAGTCCCGCCGGCGCCTCGCGGTCGAGCGCCTCCGGCACCAGGTCGATCCGTTGGTCCGCGGTGCGTGGGAAGACGTCCACGAACTGGATCGGGGCGACGCCGCAATCGGGGGCCGCGATGCCGTCTCGGGCCAGCTCGGCGCGCTGCCGGGGCACCGGCGCGAGGAGCGCCGCGGACAGCGCCGCCGCGCCCTGCGGGTCCTGCGGCCGCGTCAGGCCGAGGCGGTCGCAGAGGTCCGCGAAGACCCGGTAGTTCGGGCGCGCCTCGCCCACCGGCTCGATCACCGGCGGCACCTGGTGAAGGATCAGGGCGCCGTAGCCCTTGACCAGCTCGTGATGCTCGAGGAAGGTGGTGGCGGGCAGCAGCAGGTCGGCGTAGCGCGCGGTGTCGGTGCGCACCGGATCGAACACCACCGTGAAGAGGTCCTCGCGCTCCAGGCCGCGGCGCACGCGCTGCTGGTCCGGCATGGTGGCGAGCGGGTTGCAGTTGTAGACGAACAGCACCCGCACCGGCGGCTCGAGCCCGAGCAGCACTTCGCCCAGGCGGTTCATGTTGATGGTGCGGGGTGGGCGCGCCGCCGCATCCGGGGCCGGCGACACCGCCGCGGCGCCCGCGACGTCGACGTTCCAGACGCCCGAGTTGCTCATCGTGTAGCCGCCGCCGCGGATCCCGAACTTGCCGGCCACCGCCGGCAGGGCGAGCGTCGCCGCCACCGCCGAGCCGCCGTTGCGGTTGCGCTCGAGGCCCCAACCGGTGCGCACCACCGCGGGCGAGCTGTCGGCATAGGTGCGCGCGAAGCGCTCGATGTCGCCGGCCGGGACGCCGCAGACCGCCGCGGCGCGGTCGAGGTCCCAGGGCGCCGCGCGACGGCGCAGCTCGTCGGCGCCATGCGCGTGGGCGGCGAGGAACTCCAGGTCGGCCCGTCCCTCCTCGAACAGCCAGCGGATCACCGCCAGCGCCAGCGGCAGGTCGGTGCCGGGGCGCGGCGCGAGATGGAGGTCGGCGCGCTTGGCGAGCGGCGTGCGGCGCGGGTCGATGACCGCCAGCCGGGCGCCCCGCCGCTGCGCCTCCTGGATCACCGGCACCAGGTGGATGCCGGTGACTCCCGGGTTGACGCCCCAGAGCACGATCATCCGCGCGTGCACGTAGTCGTTCAGCGCCACTCCCGCCATGCGGCCGTAGAGCCCGGCGGCGGCGCTGCGCGAGGGGGCGGCGCAGACCGTGCGGGCGAGGTGCGAGGCGCCCAGGCGCTCGAACAGGCGGAGATCGGTCGTGTCCTGGGTGAGCAGGCCGTTCGAGCCGCCGTAGGAGAACGGCAGGATCGACTCGCCGCCGTGCCGGTCGCGGGCGACG
>DATNKH010000605.1:0-2164 GCA_035603475.1 Thermoanaerobaculia bacterium | reverse complement strand
CCGCCCCGGAAGTCCCCCACTCCCTGTAGAAGAGCCGCACCTCGTCGGCCACGGCGGCGTTGTCGGGCGCGGCCTTCACCGCGTCGACGAACGCCGATTCGGCAGCCTGGATCGAGATCGCGTCGACAGCCTGGGAAGCATCGGCCGAAGCTGCCCTGGGCAGAGCCTCCCGCCGGGCTCGCATGGCGTCCGCGCGCGCCAGCGCCCGCATCAGCCGGTCCACCGCCTCGCCCGTCAGCTCCATCCGCCTGGCGAACTCCGTCCGCACCCGCACCCATCCCATCCACGCCGCCGGATCCGCGAAAGCAACGCAGGATCCTCGTCCCCGGAGACAATTGCTCGGACGCCGCCGCACAACGCGCCCCGGCATCGACTCCGCCCGACCTCGGCGCCACGGACGTCGCCGTCGCGGATCTGGCCATGGCCGCCGGGCCGGGCCAGGCGGCCAGCAGCAGCCAGGTCGCGGCCCTGAGCCTCACCGGCCTTCCGGACCCGAAACGCGGAGACCCTCGACCCGTTCGAAATGGCGCCGGTTCCTCGTCAGGAGCGTTCCTCCATGCTGGAGTACGATTCCCGCGATGAGACTGTCGCCCATCCCGATCGGCTCGCCACGCACTTCGAGAGTCCGCCGCACCCTGGCGGCCCGATCGGCAGCGGCGGGGTCCAGGGAGAGGGCCGGGACAGCGCCCAGAAGCTGCTGGAGAATCTCGAGTTGCCTTGGCGTCCGTGCTCCCGCGAGCAGCTCGAAACGTGTCACGACCGTCGTTTGCAGCGTGCCACGCTGAAGCTCGGCGGCGACGATACCCGCAAGCTCGTTCTTGCCTTTCAGGAAATCGATCAGGACATCGGTGTCGGCGATCGTCATCTCCAGGATTCTCTCAGGGACCGAGTCGCCTGGCACAGCTCGTCGGCCTCCGCCTCGCCGAGGCTGCCTCGGAGCCGTAGCGCGCCCTCGCGGTTTTTCTCATCCCTGGAGAGGGCCTCGAGGTAGATCTCGATGGCTTCCGCCAGGACCTCTGAGAAACCCTTCTCCCCTCGCCGGGCTGCCAACTCGAGCAGCTTCGCCCGATGCTGATCCTTCAGCTCAATGGTGGTTCGCATCCATCCATTCTACATGCATGTGCATGACTCAACCCCTCCCCAAACCGGCGACAGACCCTGCCCCACCGACGGCGTTTAGGCCGCGGTGAAGAACACTCACCCGGTGCTTCTCATCCGCTGGTCGAAGTCGGGATCGGCGATCACCTTGTCGAGGACCAGCTGCGCCGGGTCCTCGACCGTGATCTCCGGCTTGCCACGGTAGAGCCGGATCCTGCCGGTGACGCAGACCTGCTTGTGGAGGAAGGCCTGCTCGGGCGCCTCGTGGAACCGGGATCGCTCGGAGCCCCAGATCACCACCTGGAACACCTGGCCGGGATAGGCGGCGCCGAAGTCGAGGAAGGTGGGACGCCCGCGCGTGCCGGCCGCGTACTTCGTCGCGGCGACGAGCCCGCACACCATGGCCTCCTCGCCCGCGTGCCGGCCGGCGTCGGCGGGCGCGATGCGCTTCGCGGGCGGCGCCGCCGGCGTGCCTCCCGGGGCCGGTGCCCGGCCAGGAGACACCCGCACCACCGCCAGCAGTAGGGACAAGGCGGCCACCGCCATCACGGCGACGCCCGAGAGCCTGGCCGCGCCGGGCGACGGAGGCGAGGGAGACGGAGGGGACAGAGAAGACGGAGAGGACGATGAGGACCGAGAGGACCGAGAAGGCGAAGGGGGCGGCGTGGCTTCAGGAGATCGTTTCATGCCTGCAACCCGCATGCTCGGAGAACCTCCACCGCTATCCTACGGCGAACCGGCCCATCGTTCCAATCCGGCCAATCCAGCCCAAACCAGCTCCATCAATCGAGCCCAATCCGGCGCCACTCGCCGCTCCCGTCGCTTCTCGGTGCCACCCCTCGGCGGGCCGTTCGCTTCCCGTCTTTCCATCGCATCCCCTCCTTCCATCCAATCCACTCGCTGCCTTCGTATGCATCCTTAGTAGTTGCTCGGCCAGGTCCGACCCCGACCGATGAAGGTGGGCGTGGTGCCCCCTAGTATCTTGGGTGAAGTAGAAGAGCCCCTCGGTGGGAGGGGCTCGTGTCTCGGGGCAGCGGGGATGAGACGCTGTGTTCCCCCTAAGGCC
>DATNKH010000604.1:0-2288 GCA_035603475.1 Thermoanaerobaculia bacterium | reverse complement strand
ACCATGGCCTTCGCGGCGACGACGCTCTACACCCTGCTCGACTCGCCGCTGCTGGCCGGTGACGTCTTCCGCACTGTCGAGATCGCCGGCGGCGGCGGCGTGCCGCCGGTGCGGCTCAGCCTGGCGGCCGACCGCCGCGCGTCGCTGCAGGTGCCGGAGGCGCGGATCGCCGCCTACCGCCGCCTGCCGGTCGAGGCGGAGGCGCTCTTCGGGGCACGGCACTACCGCGAGTACCACTGGCTGGTGGCGCTCGGCGACACCCTCGACGAGAACGGCCTCGAGCACCACGAGTCGAGCGACGACCGCGGACGCGCCGGGATGTTCACCGACCCGTCGCTGCTGCTGCGCTGGGGCATGCTGCTGCCCCACGAGTACGTGCACTCGTGGAACGGCAAGTACCGGCGCCCCGCCGGCCTCGCCACCGCCGATCCGCTGGCGCCGCTGCGCACCGAGCTGCTGTGGGTCTACGAAGGCTTGACGCGGTACCTCGGCGACGTGCTGCTGACGACCCGCAGCGGCATCCGGACGCCCTCGCTGACCCGCGACTACCTGGCCTTCGTGGCGGCGACCCAGGACCGTGACCGCCCCGGACGGCAGTGGCGGCCGCTGGTCGACACCGCGGCCGCCATTCCGGCCTTCGACGCCGCGCCCGCCGCCTGGACGGCCTATCGGCGCGGCCGCGACTACTACGACGAGGCGATGCTGATCTGGCTCGAGGCCGACACGTTGCTGCGCCAGCGTAGCGGCAACGCGCGGTCGCTCGACGACTTCTGCCGCGCCTTCTTCGGCGGCGACGGCGCGGCCGGCGCGGCCGGGGCCCCCGTTCCCTACGTCCCCTACACCGCCGACGACCTCTACACTGCCCTCGGCCGCATCGTCCCCTACGATTGGCGCGCCTTCTTCGCCAGCCGCGTCGAGGCGATCGCGCCGCGCGCCCCGCTGGGCGGCCTCGAGGCGGCCGGCTGGAAGGTGGTCTACGACGATCGGCCGAACGATTACCAGGCCGCCCTCGCCGCGGTCCAGGAGATCGTCGACCTCAGCCTCTCCCTGGGGATCTGGGTCAAGAAGGACGGGGCGGTCGCCGACGTCGTGGTCGGCTCCCCGGCATGGCAGGCCGGCTTCGGCCCGGGCATGAAGGTCGTCGCGATCGACGCCGTGAAGTGGTCACCCGAGACCGCCGCCGCCGCGCTGCTGGCGGCGACCCACCGCACCGCCCCGATCGCGGTCACCGTCGAGCAGGGAGACGATCTCCGCGTCCTGCAGATCGACTACCACGGCGGCGAGCGCCACGCCCACCTCGAGCGCGAGCCCACCCGCCCCGACCTCCTGCAAGCGATCCTCGCGCCGAAGCGGCCGTAGCAGCCCGTGCGTCTGGCCCACCCCGCCGGAGACCGCGGCCGGCGAGGGCGCACCCGGCGGGACCGCACCCGGCGGGACCGGGGACAGGTAGTATTCCGCCTGGACCCTTTTCCAGAGGAGGACTGCATGGCGGACGATCCGACGGCGATCTCGCGGCGCGCGGTGCTGGGGGGCCTGGCCGCCACGGCAGCGGCAGCCCTGGGGCCACCGCCGCCGGCCGCCGCTGCGCCAGGAGCAGCGGGCTCGGCGGCATCGGCACCCGCGACCGCGCCGGCACCCGCGACCAGCCCGGCGCCCTCGGCGGCGCCGCCGCCGGCGGTGGCCGTCGTCGGCGCCGGCGCCTTCGGCGCGTTCACGGCGCTGGCGCTGCGGCGCCTCGGGGCGCGGGTCACGCTGATCGACGCCTGGGGACCCGGGAACTCCCGCGCCAGCTCCGGCGGCGAGACGCGCATCCTGCGGGCCGTCTACGCCGACAAGATCTACGTCGAGCTGGCGGCGCGGGCCTTCGAGCGCTGGGCGGACTTCGAGCGCCTTGCCGGGCGCCGGTTCTTCCAGCCGACCGGCGCCCTGTGGCTGGTCGCCAACGACTCGGACTTCGTGGCCAGGGCGGCGGAGAACCTGCGCGCCGTGGGCTTCCCGTTCGCCCGCCTGGAAACCTCGGCCGCCGCGCGGCGCTTCCCGCAGATCGACTTCGCCGGCGTGCGCTGGGCCCTCTGGGAGGAGCGCGCCGGCTTCCTGCTGGCGCGGCAGGCGTGCGCCGCGGCGGTCGAGGCGCTGGTCGCCGCCGGCGGCGAGTACCGGCTGGCGCGCGCCGAGCCCGGCGCCATCGCCGCGCAGCGCATGCAGCCGCTGCGCCTCGGCGACGGCTCGAGCGTGACCGCCGACAGCTACGTCTTCGCCTGCGGACCGTGGCTCGGGAGCCTGTTCCC
>DATNKH010000603.1:0-3882 GCA_035603475.1 Thermoanaerobaculia bacterium | reverse complement strand
TCAATCTGTCTGGGCATGGCGCCGGGGGCGCCGCCGGGTCTGGCGCCCGGGACGCCGACGGGGACGCCGACGGGGATGGCGCCCGGGACGCCGACGGGGATGGCGCCGGGCATGCCCCCGGGCCTGGCGCGGCGCGCGGCGCCGGTGAGCCTTGGGTGGTCGGCTACCTGGGCCGGATCGCGCCGGAGAAGGGGCTGGACCTGGTTGCCGCCGCTTTCCGCCGGCTGGCCGACGCCCTGGGCGGTGCCGGGCGCGTTCGCCTGCACGTCGCGGGCTACCTCCCGCCGCAGCACCGCGGCTACCTGCGCGGCGTCGAGCGGCAGCTCCGCGGCTGGGGCCTCGCCGGCGACTACCGATACGTCGGCGAGGTGACGCGCGACGAGAAGATCGCCTTCCTCGCCGGCCTCGACCTGCTGGCGGTCGGCACCGTCTACGCCGAGCCGAAAGGGCTGTACGTCCTCGAAGCGCTGGCGAACGGCGTGCCGGTGGTGGCGCCGCGTCACGGCGCTTTCCCCGAGCTGCTGGCGGAGACCGGCGGCGGCGTGCTGGTGGCGCCCGGCGATCCGGCCGCGCTCGCGGACGCCCTCGCCGAGCTGCTGCGGGACCCCGGCCGGCGCCAGCGGCTGGGCCGCGCCGGCCGGGAAGCCGTGCACGCCCGCCACGGCGACGAAGCCATGGCCGCGGCCACCCTGGCGCTCTACCAGGGCCTCGTCCAGGGGCGGCGCGAAGCCGCGGCGCTCGGAGGCTGAGGCTGCGGATGGACGAGGTGCGCTCCGCTGCATCCGGGACCTCGACGGACGGATCCGATACGACCGCGAAGGGAGCGGACGCCGCGGCAGCGCCCGAGGAGGCGGCCGGGCTGACGGCCCGGGAGGTGAGCAAGAGCTTCACCCTGGGAGGGCGCGAGCTGCCGGTGCTGCGCGGCGTGAGCTTCCGCCTGCAAGCGGCGGAGACGCTGGCCGTGGTCGGGCCGTCCGGGTCGGGCAAGAGCACCCTGCTGCACGTCTTGGGAACGCTGGAACGGCCGACCGCGGGCACGGTGACTCTCGCCGGCAGCGACCTCTACAGCCTGCCGGAGGGGGCCCTGGCGCGGCTGCGCAACGAGCGCATCGGCTTCGTCTTCCAGGACCACTACCTGCTGCCGCAGTACTCGCTGCTCGAGAACGTGCTGATGCCGGCGCTGGCCTTCCGGCGCGAGCGGGCAGGGGCGCGGCAGCGCGCGGCGGAGCTGCTGGCGCGGGTCGGGCTCGCGGACCGCCTGGGCCACCGGCCCGCCGAGCTGTCGGGCGGCGAGCGCCAACGCGCCGCCATCGCCCGCGCGCTGCTCAACCGGCCGGCCCTGCTGCTCTGCGACGAGCCCACCGGCAGCCTCGATCACGCCACCGCGGCGGCGGCGACCGACCTGCTCTTCGAGCTGCAGCGGCAGGAGGGCGCGATGCTGATCGTCGCCACCCACAGCCGCGAGCTCGCGGCGCGCTGCGCGCGGCGCTTGCAGCTGCGAGACGGCCAGTGCTTCGAAGCCTGATCCACTTCTGGCGCCTGCACCTCGCGGTGCTGCTCGGCGCCGCGGTCACCGCCACCGTGCTCACGGGATCGCTGGCGGTGGGCGATTCGATGCGCGCCAGCCTGCGGCAGCTGTGGCTCGAGCGCCTCGGAAACGTCGAGCTGGCGCTGGCCGCGCCGCGTTTCTTCCGCGCCGAGCTGGCGGGCGAGATGGCGCGGCGGCTGGCGGCGGCGGCCCCGAGAGGGACGAGAGTGGCCGCCGCCCGCAAGCCGCCAGGGGAAATGCAGGGAGCGGCGCAGGCAGCGGCGCAGCGGCCGGCGCAGGGAGTGACGGTGGCGCCGCTCATCGTGCTGCGCGGCACCGCCGTTCACGCATCGCTGGGCCGCCGTGCGGCGCGGATCGCCATCCTCGGAGTCGATCAGCGCTTCGCCGCGCTCTTCCCCGGCGAGCCGGCGCTCCGCGGTTCGGCCGTCGTGGATGGCTGGCCGTTGCCTGCCGGGGGAGCGCCCGGGTCGGCGGGGCTCACGCCCGTGATCCTCAACCAGACCCTGGCGCGGCAGCTGGGGGCGCGGACCGGCGACGACGTCTTGCTGTCCTGGGAGCAGCCGAGCGCCATCCCGCGCGAGCTGCTGCTCGCCGCCAAGGATCCAGAGGAGCAACTTGCCACGCATCGCTTCACCGTCGCCGGCGTGGTGGCCGACCGGGGGCCGGGGAGCTTCGACCTGGTGCCCGGACAGGCGACGCCGCGCAACGCCTTCCTGCCGCTCGCCGAGCTGCAGCGCGAGCTGGGGGAGGAGGGGAAAGCCAACGCTCTGCTGGTCGGCAGGCTGCCCCCCGACACCGGTGCGCCCGCCGTGGAGGCGGCGCTCGCCGCCGGCCTGCGGCTCGACGACCTCGGTCTCGTCCTGCGGCCGCTCTACACTGCGGCGAGCGGTGCGCCGCCCGCGGCGGGCTCCACTGGCGCTGCTTCGCCAGCGGCCGGCGCTGTTTCGCCAGCGGCCGGCGCCGCTGCATCAGCCGGGAGCCCGCGGCAGGCCGCGGCGGGTCTTGGCCCCGCGGCGTGCGGGCTGGCGCTCGAGAGCCGCGAGTTCTTCCTGCCGCCGGCGGTGGCGGCGGGCGCTGCCGCGGCCGCCGCCGAGATGGGCGTGGCGGCGCGGCCGGTCCTGACCTACCTGGCGATCGGGCTCGCCGCGCACGGGCGCGAGGTCCCGTATTCGATGGTCAGCGCGCTAGGGCCGGCGCCGCGCGCAGGGCCGGAGGCGGGACAGCCCCGCCTGGTGGACGGCGCGGCGGCGCCGGCGCTCGCGGGCGACGACATCCTGCTCGACAGCTGGGCGGCGGAGGATCTCGCGGCGCGGCCTGGCGACACGGTCGAGATGAGCTGGTTCCTGCCCGACGGCGGCGACGCCGGCGCGCCGCTGCGCACCGCCGGCGCCGCCTTCCGGGTGCGCGGCATCGTCGCGCTCGCGGGCCTTGCCGCGGATCGCAGCCTGACGCCGGCCTTCCCCGGCATCGATCAGGCACGCGACATGGCGTCCTGGTCGC
The DNA here is from genome assembly GCA_035603475.1 of Thermoanaerobaculia bacterium. Classification (GTDB taxonomy): domain Bacteria; phylum Acidobacteriota; class Thermoanaerobaculia; order Multivoradales; family UBA5704; genus JASLEW01. Next base: position 833 of record DATNKH010000603.1, on the reverse strand, counting down.
CGCCGTTCCCGGTCGACCTCCACCGCGTGCGGCCGCGTGACGAGGCGTACTGGCATCGCTTCGGACCGGCGCCGAAGGCCTTCGTCGCTCTCGCCGCGGCGCGCCGGCGGTGGCGCAGCCGCTTCGGCGACCTCACCTCGGTGCGCCTGGAGTGCGCGGAGGTTCCCGGCGTCGTCGCCGCGGACCAGGACGAGCTCGCCGGCGTGGGCCCGACCCCGTCGGCAGCTCCGGGCTCGGCCCGGCTGGCCGTCCCGGACTCGGCCTCGCCGACCGCGACGGGCTCGGAGCAGCTGGCTGCCCGCTTCGAGCCGCTCCTGCTGGCGCAGCTTCGGCCGGCGGACTTCGGCCTGGCGCTGCGTCCGGTACGCGCCGAGGGGCTGCGCGCCGCGGCCGAAGGGACCGACTTCAGCTCCCTCTTCGTGAGCTTCAGCTCCTTCCTGATCGTCTCCGCGGCGCTGGTGACCGGCCTCCTGTTCGCGCTCGGGCTCGAGCGCCGAGCGCGGGAGGTCGGCCTGCTGCTGGCCCTGGGCTACCCGCCGCGATCGGTGTGGCGGCGCTTCCTCGGCGAGGGCCTGGCGCTGGCCGGCGCCGGCGCGCTGCTCGGCGCGGCCTGCGCCGGTGCCTATGCCGCGCCGCTGCTCGGCAGCCTCGCGCCGGCGCTGCCGGGGGTGGAGGTGCCACGCCTGGCCTTCGCTATCAGCCCGGCGACGCTGGCCTGGGGCTGGCTCGCCAGCGTCGTGACGGTGCTGGTCTTCCTCGTCGCCGGCGTACGCCGCATGGGCCGGCTGCCGGCGGCGCGGCTGCTGGCCGGCGCCGTCACCGCCGGCCGCGGC
>DATNKH010000602.1:0-4926 GCA_035603475.1 Thermoanaerobaculia bacterium | reverse complement strand
CGGGTGCGCCGCAGGCCGCGCCGCGCCCGGCGCGCCGCCTCCTCGGCCGCCCGCCGCGCCGCCTCGGCCCGTACTGCAGCCTCGCGCTGCTGTCTGCGGTCGCGGCTGTCGCGGATGACCCCGGTCAGCAGGTCGTGGGTCAGCTCGATGCGCTGCACGCCGCCGCGGTGCTCGCTGCGCAGCAGGCGGCGGTCGATCAGCTTCGCCAGGTCCACGGCGGTGACACCCGGGACGGTGAGGGCGTTCTCCCAGGCAACGCTGTCGCGGTAGCCGGAGACCGTGAGCAGCCGGTCCTCGACGAAGGCGCGCACCGCGCCGGGGAGGTCGGCGACGTTGCGCTCGTAGAGGCCGGAGAGGATCTCCGTTCGGCTGCCGGCCAGCAGATCGGCCGAGATCCGCGCCTCGCCGCGCCGGCGGCGCTGGTTGTTGAGCTCCCGGCAGACGACGCTCAGCAGAGCGGGCTCCACCTCGAGGTCGCCCAGCGGCGTCAGCGGCGCGCCGGCCGCCGTCTCCTTCTCCGCCGCCACGAAACGGATCACCCGCTCCGCGACCTCGCGCTCGATGAGCGCGCCGCCGGGCGCCGTCACCACCGCGAGGGCGTCGTGGCCGTTCATCCGAGCGAGGCGCAGGCGGTTGTGGACGATCGAGCGGATACGCTCGCGGAGGCCCTCCAGATCCGGGAGGAAGTCCTCGCGCAGGCTGAACAAGACCTTGTACTCGTGGCGGTTGAAAGAGAACTCCCGGGCCTGCTCGGGCGCGGCGTCCAGCCGCTCTTTGACGGCGGCGGGAGGGCGCCCCTCGATCAGGTCCGCCAGCTCGTCCAGCAGCTCGGCGCCTCCTCCCTCCCGGCCCTTACCCAGGGTGAAGACCTCCTCGAACTGATCGAAGACCAGGAGGGGGACGGCAACGCGGTTGCGCGCGTTCCAGAAGTCGGCGCCCTGGCGATGGAAGGACTCCCAGAGCGTCTCGCCGCTGCGGGCCACCGGTGCCTCGATGCCGGCCGCCGCGGCGGCACCGGCGATCGCCGCCCGGATCTGTCGCGCGAAGGGGAGGCGGCCCGCGGCGTAGTCGAGGCGGATGTGGACCGGGAAGACGTTGCCTTCACGCAGGCGGGGGAAGACGCCGGCCTGGAGGAGCGAGGTCTTGCCGAGGCCGGAGAGGCCGAAGAGCACGGTCAGGCGCTCACGAAGGATCAGGCGATGGAGGGCGTCGGTCTCGACCTGCCGGCCCTGGAAGAAGTCGCGGTCCGCCTCGCGAAACGCCGACAGGCCCGGCCAGGGATTCTCGGCGTCGACCGTGCCGGCGTCGGGGATCTCGACGGGAGGAGGCACGCTAGTGGCCCGCTCGGTTAATTCGCGTGCTAATCGCCGAGCCATCTGCGTTCCTGGCAAGGCGTCGCCGACGAGGCATAGTTGAACTTATGTCGAGGAGGCGCAACGCAGCCAGGGACGCAGAGGGCCGGGGAGTAGCATGCGAAGTAACCGTGCGGGACACTAGGGTGCGCTCGCGATCGTCTTGTGGTAGTCCCGGAAGAGCTGCCGCAGGGCCCCCACCAGCTCGGGCGTGCTCTTGCCGCCGGGGAGCCGCTGCCAGTGGACTTTGCGGAACCGCTCGGGAATCGCCGGCTCGTTGGGAGAGATGTCGTCGATCGCCACCGGCACGATGAAGGGCATCGACGGCGGCACCTGGATCGCCACCTTCTCGGCGTGGTCCCACTCGATGCGGAAGAAGCGCCGGCCGGGGGTCAGCGTGTGCCGCGACAGGATGGGGACGAAGAGCGAGCAGCCGTCGATGTTGCCGCGGATCTTCGCCTCGTACGCGTCGCCCAGCCGCAAGGCGTCCTTGTCGAACCAGACGTCGACCCCGGCGGCCTCCAGCTCTTCCCTGAGCGCCTGTACCACGGCCAGGTCCTCGCTCGCATAGCTGAGAAAGACGGCGCCGGGCTCCATCTCCGGGACGCCGGACCCGGCCGCGTCGTCGGGCCGCCGCGGCTCGGCGGCCGGCTCCGCTCGCGGGTGACGCTCGTGCCAGCGCGCTGCCAGCTCCCCGACGAACTCGACGGCGCCGCCGGGGAAGACCTTGGTGCGAGCGCTGAAGCGCTGGAGGAAGAGCACCAGGTCCGAGTCCTCGGACACCCCGGCATCGGCGACGATGTCGGTGCCGCCGCGCGCCTGCCACAACCGCTCGCGCTTGGCCATGCGCAGGAAGAAGCGGACCAGCCAGTCCGAGAAGTTGCTGCCGATGAGCAGCAGCTGCCGGCGGTTGAGCTCGTCGAACAGCAGGTTGGGCCGCCGGGCCTCCGATTGGAGCGAGTGGACGAACTCCAGCAAGTCCTCGTCGGTCACCGCGTAGTCGGGGACGGCCGAGACCTTGCCGAAGAGGTGGAAGACGGCCGGCCGCTCGAGCTGGGCGACCGGCAAGCGCAGATCCTCTCCCGCGTTGGGGGAGTAGGCAAAGACCTCGGTCTTGGCGGCGCCGCCAAAGCGCACCGCGTCGATGGCGCGGGCAAGCAGCGGATCGAAGGTCGTGCTGACGAAGAGCTTGAGGGGGCGGATCCCGGCGAGGTCCAGGAGCGGCCGCGGGATCGGCAGCTCGTCAGAGGTGGAGAGAATCGACTTCAAGGCGGAGTAGACATCTTCGAGCTCGCCACCCTCCGCCAGGTAGCCACAGGCGACGGCGTTGAGCGAGGAGTGCGGAGGCTCCGCGGGCAGGCCGAGCCTGCCGGCGAGGCGCTCGGCCAGAAGGTCGTAGAGCAGCACCTGGCGGTCGCCCAGGTCCAGGGTGAGGAGGTTCCGTCCAACGATGGGGACGACCCGACCCTCCTCGATGAACTGGAGGAGCTGCTCCCAGAAACGGACCATCTCTCCAGGCTTCATCAGATGCTTTCTCGTGGATCTTCGGGAAGGCTATCTCCTTGGCCGCGACACGTCAACGCTATGCGCTGCTTGGCTGCTTGGTAGTGTCCTTGATTGCTAGATTGCCCTTGCCTCCCTCCCTCCGTTTGGGCGAGGGTCCGCAGTCCTACGCCTCCGCCCTCTAGACTTGGACCCTCGCCCAAACGGCGGGAGGGAGGCAAGGGCAATCCAGCCAGGACACTACCCGCTACTTGGCCACTGCCCGCTACTTGCGCGAGTGCTCGTAGAAGCCTCGCCCGCTCTTGCGGCCCAGGCGGCCGGCGAGGACCATCTGCTTGAGCAGCGGCGGGGGGGCGAAGCGCTTCTCGCGGTACTCGTCGAACATGATGTTGGCGATGTAATAGGTCGTGTCGAGGCCGACGAAGTCGAGCAGGGTAAAGGGTCCCATCGGGTAGCCGCAGCCGAGCTGCATGGCCTTGTCGATGTCCTCGATGCTGCCCACCCCCTCTTCATAGGCGCGAACCGCGTCGAGCAGATAGGGCACCAGCAGCCGGTTGACGAGGAAGCCGGAGTTGTCGCGCGCCGTCACCGGCTCCTTGCCGAAGGCGCGAACCACCTCGATCGCGGCGTCGTAGGCTTCCTGCGAGGTGAGCAGCGTGCGCACCACCTCGACCAGCTTCATCACCGGCACCGGATTGAAGAAGTGCAGGCCGACGAAGCGGTCCGGGCGGCGGGTCGCCATGGCGATCTGGGTGATGGTGAGCGACGAGGTGTTGCTGGCGAACAGCGCGCCCTCCTTGACCACGGCATCCAGGGCGGCGAAGGTCCTGCGCTTCTCGTCGAGGTTCTCGACGATCGCCTCCACGACCAGGTCGCAGTCGGCGAGGGCACCCAGGTCGACGACGCCGTGCAGGCGTCCCCAGGCCTTGTCGCGCTCCCCGGCGTCCAGCTTGCCGCGCTCGACCGCCTTGTCGAGCGAGCCGCGCAGCTTCTCGAGCCCCTTCTCCACCACCTCCTCGCTGACCTCCCGCACCACCGTCTCGAAGCCGGCGCGCGCCGCCACCTCGGCGATGCCGGCGCCCATCAGGCCGCAGCCGAGCACTCCCACCTGGCGAATCTTCATGTCGGTTCCTCTCTCCCTTTCGTTCCTTGCAGCACTTGCATGGTCATTGCGCCTGCCTCTGCTCCCCCGGCAGGATCTCGACGATCTCGCGCTCACCGTCCTCGCCGCCTGGCAGGCGGCGCAGGTGCAACGCCAGCGTCGCCGGGCCGGCCGGTGACGCCTCGGGCAGGCGCTCGGCCCACTCCACCACCTTGACGCCGGGGCCGGCGAGGACCTCGTCGAGCCCCAGTGCTGCCGCTTCGGGTGGCTCGAGCCGGTAGAGATCGACGTGCACCATCCGCGGCGGGCGGCCGGCGGCGGCGCGGTGCTCGCGGATCAGGTTGAAGGTCGGCGACAGCACCTGGCGCGGGTCGATGCCGAGCGCCGCGGCGACGCCGCGCGCCAGCACCGTCTTGCCGCTTCCCAGCTCGCCGGTCAGCAGCAGCACGCCATCCGGCCCCAGCTCGGCAGCCAGCTCGGCGCCGAGGCGCTCGGTCTCGGCGGCGACGCGGGTGATCCACCGCCTGGCGTGCCGGGGCCCACCGCCGAAGGGAGATCCGCCCCCATGGCCCTCGCGGACGGTCACGGCGCCTTGCCGTCGGCCAGGTCGGCGAAAGCCGCCGGCAGCGACTCGATCAGGTCCTCGGCCGCGAGCGACGGACCGCGCAGGCGGGCCAGCGCCAGGTCGCCCGCCAGGCCGTGCAGGTAGACGGCGAGGCAGGCCGCGTCGAGCGGTTCGAGACGCTGCGCCAGGAGGCCGCCGAGGATGCCGGTGAGCACGTCGCCGGTGCCGCCGGAGGCCATCCCGGGGTTGCCGGTGGGGTTCACGTAGAGGCCGCCGCGCGGCGCCGCGATCAGCGTCAGACTACCCTTGAGGACCACGATCGCGCCGGTGACCGCGGCCGCGCGCCGCGCCGCCGCCGGGCGGTCGGCCTGCACCTCGGCCGTGGAGATCCCCAGCAGGCGCCC
>DATNKH010000601.1:0-4139 GCA_035603475.1 Thermoanaerobaculia bacterium | reverse complement strand
CAGCCTCGGCACCCTCCACGATCGCCGGCGCATGCGGCTGCGGGCGCGCGCCGAGCTCGGCTCCCGCAACGTCATGTCGTTCATCCCGGTGCTCATCACCACCGAGTGGGTGGAATCGGACAAGTTCCGACCAGCAGGAAGTGCCGCGGCTCCTCCCGCCCCGACGCCGCTGCCGCAACCCTGAGACGGCACGCCCATGAGCCTCCGCCAGCTCCTCCTCCGTCACCGCAAGGACCAGCGCCTCATCGTCGGCGGCCTGGCGGTGATGCTGCTGCTGTTCACCGCCTTCTTCTACCTCTTCCTGCGCGAGCGCGACCTGCCGGCCTTCCTGGTCACCAACCGCCTGCTGCTCTTCGTCCTCTGGTACGCCAACGTCGTCCTCATCCTCATCGTCCTCTTCGTCCTGCTGCGCAACCTGTTCAAGCTGCTGGTCGAGCGCCGCCACCGCCTCCTCGGCTCGACCTTCAAGTTCAAGCTGGTGGCGACCTACATCGGCCTGTCGCTGTTCCCGGTGCTGGCGCTGTTCGCGATCGCCACCGAGCTGCTGCAGGGCTCGATCGACCGCTGGTTCAACATCCCGCTGCGGCCGGTGCTCGAGCGCGGCAGCGCGGTCGCCCAGGCGCTGCGCGACCGCATCGAGCAGCAGAACCTCCGCGACGCCCAACAGGTGCTGCGCGAGACCTCGGGCCTCGACCTGCGCGCCCCGGCCGAGCGCCAACGCCTGGAGGGGCTGCTCGCCGAGCTCCACCTCGACCTGCTCTCGGTCTACGAGGGGAGCGAGTTCGTGCAGGGCGTGGTCAATCCCCAGTCCGGCATGAAGGACCTCCCGGAGCCGCGGCACGCCATCCTGGAGGAGGCCGCCGCCGAAGGCGAGGCCTTCCAGATCGACACTCCGCCCGGAGGGCGCGGCAAGCTCCTGTATGCGGCGGCGGCGGCGGCGGCCGACGGCCGGCCGGCGAGACCGGCCGCCCGCGGCGCCAGGCGCACGGTGGTCGTGGCGGCCACGCTGCTCGACCCTGCCCTCGCGGAGCGCACGGACCGGTTGATCGAGGATTTCCAGAGCTACCGCCAGCTCGAGGTGCAGAAGGACGACGTGCGCGCCAGCCACCTGCTGATCTTCATCATGGTGACCCTGGTCATCCTCCTGGCCTCCTCCTGGGTCGGCCTCTACCTGGCGCGCCGGGTGACGGTGCCGATCCAGGCGCTGGCGGAGGGGACGCGCCGCATCAGCGGCGGCGACCTCCACCATCGCGTCGAGGTGCAGGCCGACGACGAGCTGGGAGTGCTGGTCGATTCGTTCAACCGCATGACCGGGGAGCTGGCGAACAACAAGGAGCTGCTCGAGCGCGGCAACCGCGACCTCACGCTGAGCAACCAGCGCCTGGCCGCCGAGCGCGCGCTGATCGCGGCCGTGCTGCAGAGCGTCGCCGCCGGCGTGGTCTCGATCGACTCCGAGGGGCGCATCTTCACCTGCAACGAGGCCGCGTTGCGCCTGCTGCGCCAAGGCGAGGAGGAGGTGGTCGGCCGCCCGGTCGCGGAGGCTTGGGCGGACCCCGAGCGCCGCAAGCTGGCGGCGCTGCTCGCCGAGCCGCGGCCGGAGGGCGGCAAGGAGCTCCACCTCTTCCTCGGCGGCGAATGGCAGACCTTCGAGGCCAAGGTGACCGCCCTCGAGGGCGCCGCCGGGCCGCCGCGCGGCCGGGTGCTGGTGCTCGAGGATCTGACCGAGCTGATCAAGGCCCAGCAGCTGGCGGCCTGGAACGAGGCGGCCCGCCGCATCGCGCACGAGATCAAGAACCCGCTGACGCCGATCCGGCTGGCCGCCGAGCGCATGCTGAAGAAGCACCGCCAGGGCGAGCCGGGCCTCGCCCGGGCGATCGAGGACGGCGTCGAGATCATCGTCCGCGAGGTGGCGACGCTGCAGGGCATGGTGGACGAGTTCTCGCGCTTCGCCCGCATGCCGCGGCCGCAGGCGGCGCGCACCGACGTGCAGCGCCTGGTCGCCGAGACCCTGCACCTCTACCAGAACCTCAAGCCGGGGGTGGAAGTGGAGGCGCGGCTGGACGGCGACCTCACCGGCGTGACGCTGGACGGCGAGCAGATCAAGCGCGCCCTCATCAACCTGCTCGACAACGCGGTCGAAGCGACCGACGCCCCCGGCCGCGTGACCGTCTCGGCGCAGCGCCGCGACGGGCACTTCGCGATCAAGGTCGCCGACACCGGCCGAGGCATCCCGCCCGAAGCCAAGGAGAAGCTCTTCCTGCCCTACTTCTCGACCAAGGGCCGCGGCACCGGCCTCGGCCTGGCGATCGTCCACCGCATCGTCGCCGACCACCACGGCTCGATCCGGGTGGAGGACAACCACCCGCGCGGCACGGTGTTCACGGTCGAGCTGCCCGGGGCCTAGTTTCCCTCCTTGGCTGAGTCCGCGGCTCCCGGTCCTACAACCTGGCAGTCCTATAACCCCCCGGCCGGGAACGACTAACCTGTCGATGTGCGACCCGCGGACCGAGCGAACGCGCCGATGCCCATGAGCCAGACCTTGCGCGAACCGGACGTGGAGGGTGGGGAGATGGATGGCGAGGTGCCGTGGGCGCAGCTGGAGAGCCTGCACCTCGAGAGCTTCGGGTGGGCGCGGAGCTGCTGCGGGCAGGACGCCGAGGAGGCGGAGAACGTGTTGCAAGCCGTCTACTTGAAGATCTGCGAAGGCCGGGCGGTCTTCGACGGCAGGTCGGCGCTCCGCACCTGGGTCTTCGCGGTGATCCGCAAGACGGCCGCCGAGGGGCGCCGGCGCCGGTTCGTCCAGCGGTTGGCGCTGGCGCGGCGGGAGCAGGCGGAGCCGGTGCCGGCGTCACCACCCGGCCCCGAGCAGGCCGCCTACCGCGCCGAGGTCCGGACGGCGTTCCGGGTGCTGGCCGCCGGCCTGCCGCGGCGCCAGTCGGAGGTGCTGCAGCTGGTCTTCTACCACGACCTGTCGCTGTCCGAGGCGGCGGCGGTGATGGCCGTCTCGCTGGGATCGGCGCGCACCCACTATGAGCGCGGCAAGCGCCGGCTGAGGGCGGCGATGGAAAAGGCAGGTGTGCGATGAGCGCCGAGCGCGACGACGCCGAGATCCGCGAGCAGTACCAGCGTCTCCGGCAACAGGACGAGAGGCTGGGCAGGCCGCTCGGCACGTTCCTGCCGGCAGCCGGCCGCCGCCCCCGCCGCCGCCAGGCCGCGAGCCGCGGCGATCTGCGGCAGCTCGCCCCGCGCCTGGCCGCGGCGGCACTCGCCCTGGCTCTGGCCGCCGGCGCCGGTGCGCTCCTCTGGCTGCGGCCGCGTCCGGCGCCGCCGTCCCAGGAGGCGGTGATCGCGCGGCTCTCGCACTGGCGCGCGCCGACGGACTCGCTGCTGCAGGCGTCGGGTGACCAGTTGCTGCGCGGCGTGCCACGGCTCGGCGAATCGTCGATCGACGGCAATTTCAACGGCAACCTGAAGGGCAAACTCAACGGAGGCAATCGAACCAGATGAGATCCCGAGTCCTGCTTCTCCCCATCTGCCTGCTGCTGGCAGCCCCGTCGCTCGCCCAGCCGCCGCAGGGTCCGCCCGACGATCCGCTGCGCGACTACCTCGTGCCGCCGGAGCTGGTGATGCAGAACCAGCAGGCGATCGGCCTGGGCGACGATCAGAAGGCCTTCCTCAAGACCGAGCTGCGCCAGGCGCAGCAGCGGTTCACCGAGCTGCAATGGAAGCTCGACGACGAGCTGGAGCGCTTCGTGACGCTGGTCAAGCAGCCGCAGGTCGACGAGCAACAGGCCCTGGCGCAGCTGGACAGGGTCCTCGCCGCGGAGCGCGAGGTCAAGCGCACCCAGATCGCGCTGCTGATCCGAATCAAGGACCACCTGCGGCCCGATCAGCAAGCGCGCCTGCAGGAGATTCGCCGGAAGGCAAGCCCCAGGTGAGCCACGGCGCGGCAAGGCAGGGGCGGGCGGCCGGCGCGAGCGTTCTCCGCCGGCCGTCCTTCCGGTCCCCGGCCGCTCCTGAGCCAGCAATCCGAGAGTGGGGCATCACCCCTTAGACCCTTTTAGACCCCCGTCGACTCCCGCTACCCGTAGACTGGTAGTGTCCTAGATTGCTGGATTGCCCTTGCCTCCCTCCCTCCG
>DATNKH010000600.1:0-2205 GCA_035603475.1 Thermoanaerobaculia bacterium | reverse complement strand
GGTCGGTCGAGTCGCTCAAGGAGGAGATGCGGGCGCGCCGCGGCGTGCCGGCGCTCGAGACGCTGGGGCAGGACCTGCGGTACGCGCTGCGCATGATGCGCAAGAGCCCCGGCTTTACGGCCGTGGCGCTGCTCTCGATGGCCTTCGGCGTCGGCACCAATTGCGCCATCTTCAACGTCGTCGACGCCCTGCTGCTCAAGCCGCTGCCGGTCGCGGGCGCCGACCGCCTGGTGGCGCTCGAGAAGAGCCGGCGCGGCGACCCGATGGAGCTGTTCTCCTACCCGGCATGGCGACTGCTGCAGCAGGCGCCGGTGTGCTCCGGAATGGTGGCGATGACCCGAGACTTCCTCGCGGTGGTGCGGCCGCTGGCTCCGCAGGCGCCGCCGGTGTCGCCGATTCCGGCACCGCGACCGGCTCCGGCGGAACCGCTCTCTCCTGCCGCCGCCGGCGGGCCGCGCCCCGCCTCGTTGCCGGGCGGCTCGGCCGTGGCTGCTGGCGGCGCCGCCGAGGTCCTCGAGACTGCCAGCGCCCAGTTGGTATCCGCCAACTTCTTCTCGGTGCTCGGCGTCGGCATGGCGGCGGGGCGCTCGTTCTCTGCCGGGGAGGACGCGGTGCCCGGCGGGCACCTGCTGGCCGTGATCAGCTACGGCTACTGGCAGCGCCGCTTCGGCCGCGACCCGAACGTGGTGGGGCGGGCGCTGCAGGTCAACGGCCTGCCGGTGACCGTCATCGGCGTGGCGCGGCGCGGCTTTTACGGCGCCATCGCCGAGGCCGCTCCGGACCTCTTCCTGCCCGTCACCCTGCGCGAGCCCGTCAAGTACCAGGGCGCGATCGACAGCGACGGCCCCGATCTCCCCGGCCGGTCGATCTTCGAGCAGGTCAAGGACCACTGGCTCTTGCTGCTGGCGCGCCGCCGGCCGGGGGTGAGCGTCGAGCGGGCCAACGCGGTGCTCAACGTCTGGTTCCAGCGCGACAAGGCCGCTCGGCTCATGACCCTGACCGGAGCCACGGAGCAGAATCGCCGGGCGCGGATGGCCGAGCGGGTGTTGCTCGAGCCGGGCGCGCGGGGGCTCTCGCGCTTGCGGCAGTCGTTCACCCAGCCGCTGCTGATCCTGATGGCAGTCTCCGGCCTGGTGCTGGTGATTGCCTGCGCCAACCTCGCCAACCTCTTGCTGGCCCGCGCCGACCGGCGCCGTAAGGAGATGGCGTTGCGGCTGGGCATCGGCGCCGGCCGCGGCCGGCTGCTGCGTCAGCTGCTGACCGAGAGCCTGCTGCTGGCCGGGCTGGGCGGCACCCTCGGGGTCGCCGGCGCAAGTTGGGGCAGCCGGCTGCTGCTCGGGATGGCGTCGCCGAGCGCCGCGCCGATCCCGCTCGACGTCGGCCTCGACTGGCGGCTGCTCGCCTTCGCCCTGGGGGCGGCGCTCGCCACCGGCATCGGCTTCGGCCTCGCGCCGGCGCTGCAGGCGACACGGTTGGACCTTGCCGCGAGCTTGAAGGAAGGCGCCGGCGCGATCGGCGGCGGGATGGGGTCGGGCGCGGGCGGCGGCGCCGGCGGCAGGCTCGGGAGGCTGCTGGTGGCGGCCCAGATCGGCCTGTCGCTGGTGCTGCTGATCGGTGCCGGCCTGTTCGTCGGCAGCCTGCGGAACCTGATGGCAGTCGACACCGGCGTCGTGCGGAACAACCTGGTGCTGGTGACGCTCAACCCGCGCCTGCTGGGCTACGACGACGATCGCCTGATCGCCCTGTACCCGCGCCTGGTCGAGCGGCTCGAGGCGGTTCCCGGTGTGCGCTCCGCCAGCCTCTCCAACATCCGCCTGCTCAGCGGCAGCAACTGGGAAGAGACCGTTGCCCTGCCCGGCTACACGCCGCGGCCGGACGAGGACATGAACACGCAGCTGCGGGTGGTGACGCCGCGCTACTTCGAGACGATGGCCATGCCCCTCGTCGCAGGGCGCGCGTTCGGGCCGGCCGACCGCCAGGGCGCGCCGCAGGTCGCGATCGTCGACGAGGCGATGGTGCGCCGCTTCTGGCCGCGCGGTGCGGGACTCGGTGCGGGTGCGGCCGCGCCCGACGCCACGGGAGCGGCACCGGCAGCTCGGGCAGCGTCGGGCGGGGCGAGCTCGCGGGACGCGGCGAGCGTCCTGGGCCAGCGTTTCGGCTTCGGACCGCCGGCCAACAGCCGAGATCTCGAGATTGTCGGCGTGG
>DATNKH010000599.1:0-9400 GCA_035603475.1 Thermoanaerobaculia bacterium | reverse complement strand
CGCCGCCGTTGAAGAGGGTCTCGACCGCGGAGGCACCAAGCGACCAGAAGCGGCTCGGCCAGTTGAAGAGGTCCGCGAGCTTGGAGCTCTCGAAGCCTCCCGACGCGGTGAGCGAGATCGTCGGGTAGTAGGCCGCCACCTGGACGCCGATCTGGGCATTGGCCGCCGCCATCCGCCGCTCGTTGGCGGCGATGTCGGGGCGCCGCTCGAGCAGCTCCGAGGGCAGCGCCAGCGGCACTGCCGGCGGCTGCACGCCGACCGGCGCCTGGGAGATGGTGAGCTCGGACGGCGCCTTGCCGGTGAGCACGGCGATGGCGTGCTCGAGCTGGGAGCGCTGCACTCCCAGGTCGATCGCCTGGGCGCGCGTCGTCTCGAGCTGGGTCTGGGCCTGCGCCACGTCGACTCCCGACGCGACCCCCTGGTTGTAGCGGTTGGTGGTGAGGTCGAGCGCCTTCTGGTAGGCGGCCGCGGTGGTGCTCAGCAGCTGCTGCTGGGCGTCGAGGCCGTGCAGCTCGAAGTAGTCGACAGCCAGCTCGGCCTGCAGGCTCAGGCGGATGGTCTCGAGGTCGCCGGCGCTGGCCTGGGCGGTCGCGACGCTGCTCTCGATCATCCGGCGGACCTTGCCCCAGAGGTCCAGCTCGTAGGAGACGTCGACCGGCACCTGGTAGATGCTGGTGGTGGACCCTGCGCTCGTGGCCGTCGTGCCGGAACCGGAGGTGCCGGGGCTGCCGGTCGGGCTGGTCAGCAGCGTCGTCGCAGCGCTTCCCGACCCTCTCCGCGACCTCGTCGTCGAGGCCCCTCCCGTCACCGTCGGGAACAGGCCGCCGCGCGCCACCCCGGCGGCCGCGCGGGCCGCCCGGAACTGCGCCTCGGCCTGGGCGATCGACTGGTTGGAGACCGACACCTGCTCCTCGAGCGCGTCGAGCTGCGGATCGCCGAAGAGCTGCCACCACTTGCCACGTGGGATCTCGTCGCGCGGCGTCGCCGACTTCCAGTTCGGCGGCGGCGGCTCCTTGAAGGCGGCGGGGGAGGCGGCCGGCGGCCGCCGATAGTTCGGGCCCACAATGCAGCCCGCCAGGAGCGTGGCGATGACCTCCAGCGCGGTCATCGCCACGAGCGCCGCTGTTCTCGATCCCCTGCCCCTCCCGTTCACCATCATGAGCTCTCTCAGGCCTCCTGTCCCGCCGGCCGCGCGGCGCCGGGCGCCGCGGCCGTTCCAGGCCGCTTGGGCTGGCGGCCGCGCACCCGCCGCCACCAGATCTGGAACCGGTCAAAATAGAGATAGACCACCGGCGTCGTGTAGAGCGTCAGCGCCTGGCTGAACAGCAGGCCGCCGACGATGGCGATGCCCAGCGGACGCCGCAGCTCCGAGCCGGTGCCCAGGCCGATCGCCAGCGGCAGGCCGCCGAGCATCGCCGCCATGGTGGTCATGGTGATCGGCCGGAAGCGCAGCAGAGCGGCCTGGAAGATCGAGTCCTCCGGCGATTTGTCCTCGCTGCGCTCCAGCTCGATGGCAAAATCGATCATCAGGATCGCGTTCTTCTTGACGATGCCGATCAGCAGGATGATGCCGATCAGCGCGATCACCGACAGGTCCGTCTTGGTGATCAGCAGCGCCAGCAGCGCGCCGACCCCGGCCGACGGCAGGGTCGACAGGATGGTCACCGGGTGGACCATGCTCTCGTAGAGCACGCCGAGCACGATATACACGGCAATCAGCGCCGCCGCGATCAGCAGCGGCTCGTTGGCCAGCGACGCCTGGAACGCCTGCGCGGTGCCCTGGAAGTTGCCGTGGAGGTCCGACGGCATGCCCATCTGGCGCTCGGCCTTCTGGATCTCGGTCACCGCGGTCCCCAGCGCCACGTTCGGCGCCAGGTTGAACGACAGGGTCACCGAGGGGAACTGCGCCGAGTGGTTGATGGTCAGCGGCGCCGTCGAGGCCTTGAACTGGGTGAAGGCGGAGAGCGGCACCAGGCTGCCGAAGTTGGTGTTGGCGGGGTCGGTCGCCTTGACGTAGATGGCCTTCAGCCCTTCGGGGTTCTGCCAGTACTGGGGCTGCACCTCCATCACCACGTGGTACTGGTTGAGCGCCTTGTACATCGTCGACACCTGCCGCTGGCCGAAAGCGTCGTAGAGCGTGTCGTCGATCGCCTGCGGCGTGATCCCCAGCCGCGAGGCGGTGGTGCGGTCGATCACCAGCGTCGCCTCGAGCCCCTTGTTCTGCTGGTCGGTGTTGACGTCGGCGAGGATCGGGATCTGCCGCAGGCGCTGCATGACCCGCGGCGCCCATTGCAGCAGCTCCGCGGTGTTGTCGCCCTGCAGCGTGTACTGGTACTGCGCGCCGCTCGACCGGCCGCCCACTCGCAGGTCCTGGATGGGTTGCAGGAAGAGGCTGACGCCGGGGACGCGCCCGAGCTTCGGGCGCAGGCGGGCGATGACCTGGTCGGCGGTGGGATTGCCCTTGCCGCGCTGGCCCTGCGGCTTGAGGCCGATGAAGACGCGACCGGTGTTGACCGCCTGGCCGCCGATGAAGGCGGAAACCGAGTCGACCGCCGGGTCCTTCTGGACGATGGCGGCCAGGATCGCCAGGCGCCGCTTCATCGCCTGGAAGGAGGTGTCCTGGTCGGCCTGGATGGAGCCGTTCATGCGGCCGGTGTCCTGCTGCGGGAAGAAGCCCTTCGGCACCACCACGTAGAGGTAGGCGGTGGCGGCCATCGTCGCCAGCGTCACCAGCAGGGTGAGGAACTGGTGCCGCAGCACCCAGGAGAGCGAGCCGCGATAGCCGCGCAGGATGGTGTCGAACGCCTTCTCGCTGGCGTTGTAGAGGCGCCCGTGCCGCTGCTCGCCCTGCGCCCGGAGCAGCCGCGCGCACATCATCGGGGTGGTGGTGAGCGAGATGAGCAGCGAGACGGCGATGGCGACCGAGAGGGTGACCGCGAACTCGCGGAACAGGCGGCCGACGATGCCGCCCATCAGCAGGATGGGGATGAACACCGCGATCAGCGAGATGCTGATCGACATCACGGTGAAGCCGATCTCCTTGGCGCCACGCAGCGCCGCCGCGTATGGCTCCATGCCGTTCTCGAGGTGGCGGGTGATGTTCTCGATCACCACGATGGCGTCGTCCACGACGAAGCCGGTGGCGATGGTCAACGCCATCAGCGACAGGTTGTCGATGCTGTAGCCGCAGAGATACATGACGCCGAAGGTGCCGATCAGCGACACCGGTACCGCCACGCTCGGGATCAGGGTGGCGCGCACGTTGCGCAGGAAGACGAAGACGACGCCGATGACCAGCACGATCGAGATCACCAGCGTGATCTCGACGTCGCGCACCGAGGCGCGGATGGTGCGGGTGGCGTCGATGATCACCTGCAGCTTGATGATTGGCGGGATGGACGCCTCGAGCCGCGGGACGATGGCTTGGACGGCGTCGACGGTCTTGATGATGTTGGCGCCCGGCTGGCGGAAGATGATGATGATCACCGCCGGCTTGCCGTTGGTCAGGCCGCCGGTGCGGATGTCCTCGACCGAGTCGGTGACGTCGGCGATGTCACCCAGGCGCACGGCGGCGCCGTTCTGCCGGTTGTAGCTGACGACCTGCGTCCGGTACTCGGCGGCTTGCAGCAGCTGGTCGGTGGTGGAGAGCGCCCAGGTGCGATGGACGTCGCCGAGCTCGCCCTTGGGGCGGTTGACGTTGGCGATGGCGAGCGCGGCGCGCACGTCCTCGAGGCTCAACCCCTCGTGGTTGAGGGCCGCCGGGTTGACGTCCACCCGCACCGCCGGCAGCGCGCCGCCGCCGACGATCACCTGGCCGACCCCGGAAACCTGGGCGAGCTTCTGCTGCAGGATCGAGGACGCCAGGTCGTAGATCTTGGCGCGGTCGACGAGGTCGGAGGTGAGCGCCATCAGCATGATCGGCGCGTCCGCCGGGTTCGACTTGCGCCAGAAGGGATTGCTCGGCAGGTTGGCCGGCAGCTGACCGCGCGCCGCGTTGATCGCCGCCTGCACGTCGCGCCCGGCGGCGTCGATGTTGCGGTTGAGGTCGAACTGCAGGGTGACGTTGGTCGAGCCGAGCGAGCTCGTCGAGGTCATCTCGGTGATGCCGGCGATGCGCCCGAACTGGCGCTCGAGCGGCGTCGCCACCGAGGAGGCCATGGTCTCGGGGCTGGCGCCCGGCAGGTTCGACGAGACGTTGATGGTCGGGAAGTCGACCTGCGGCAGCGGCGACACCGGCAGGAACTGGTAGGCGATGCCGCCCGCCAGCGCCACCGCCACGGTCAGCAGGGTGGTGGCGATCGGCCGCTCGATGAACGGCGTCGAGAGGCTCAAGCGCCGCCCCCCGCTGGCTCCGGCCCCGCGGCCAGCTCCACCGGGCGCCGCGCCGGCCGGCGGGCGAGGCGCCGCGCCAGGCGGTCGAAGGCGAGGTAGACCACGGGCGTGGTGTAGAGCGTCAACGCCTGGCTGAAGATCAGGCCGCCGACGATGGCGATGCCGAGCGGCCGCCGCAGCTCGGCGCCGATGCCGCTGCCGAGCGCCAGGGGGATGCCGGCGAGGAGCGCCGCCATCGTGGTCATGATGATCGGGCGGAAGCGCAGCAGCGCCGCCTGGTAGATCGCTTCTTCCGGCGGCTTGCCCTCCTTGCGCTCGGCGTCGAGCGCGAAGTCGATCATCATGATGGCGTTCTTCTCGACGATGCCGATGAGCAGGATGATGCCGATCAGGGCGATGACGCTGAAGTCGTTGCCGGTCAGGAGCAGCGCCAGCAGCGCGCCGACGCCGGCCGAGGGCAGGGTCGACAGGATGGTGACCGGGTGGATGTAGCTCTCGTACAGGATGCCGAGCAGGATGTACACAGTGATCACCGCCGCCAGGATCAGCAGCGGCTCGTTGACCAGCGAGGCGCGGAACGACTCGGCCGTGCCCTGGAAGCTGGGCTGGAGGCTGGCCGGCATGCCGAGCTGCTGCTGCGCCTTGGTCACGGCGTTCACCGCCTCGCCCAGCGCGGCGCCGGGCGCCAGGTTGAAGGAGATCGTCGCCACCGGGAACTGCCCCTGGTGATTGACCGACAGCGGCGCGCTGACCGTCTGCGTGCGGGTGAACGAGCCGAGCGGCACCGAGCCGCCGGTGGCGGACTTCAGGAAGAGGTCGCCCAGGCTCTCCGGGCGCTGCTGGAGGTCGGGGCTGGCCTCGATCACCACGCGGTACTGGTTGAGCTGCGTGAACATGGTCGAGATCTGGCGCTGGCCGTAGGCGTCGTAGAGCGCGTCGTCGAGGTTCTGGGGCGTGATGCCGAGCCGCGACGCGGTGGTGCGGTCGAGCAGCAGGCGCGCCTGCAGGCCGGCGTTCTGCTGGTCGCTGGCGACGTCGCGCAGCTCGGGCAGGGACTGCAGCTTGGCGACGAAGCGCGGCACCCAGGCCGCCAGCTCGGCGGCGTCGGCGTCCTCGAGGCTGTACTGGAACTGCGCGCGGCTCACCCGGTCCTCGACGGTGAGGTCCTGGACCGGCTGCATGTAGAGGGTGATGCCGGAGACGTTGGCGAGCTGGACCTGCAGGCGGCGGATGAGGTCGCTGGCGTTGATGCCGCGGTCGGCGAGCGGCTTCAGGTTGATCTGGATGCGGCCGCTGTTGAGCGTGGTGTTGGTGCCGTCGATGCCGATGAACGAGGACAGGCTCTCGACCGCCGGATCGGCGAGGATCACGGCGGCCAGCGCCTGCTGGCGGTCGGCCATGGCGGCGAAGGAGATCGACTGCGGCGCTTCCGAGACGCCGAGGATCACGCCGGTGTCCTGCACCGGGAAGAAGCCTTTCGGAATGACCAGGTAGAGCAGGATGGTCAGCACCAGGGTGGCGACGGCGACCACCAGCGTCGCCGGCTGGTGCCGCATCACCACCTGCAGCGTGCGGCCGTAGAAGGCGATGATGCGCTGGAACGCCCGCTCGGAGGCGCGGTAGAAGCGTCCCTGCTCCGACTCCTCCTTGTGGCGCAGGAGCTTGGCGCACATCATCGGCGTCAGGGTGAGCGACACCACCGCCGACACCAGGATGGTCACCGACAGGGTCACCGCGAACTCGCGGAACAGGCGGCCGACCACGTCGCCCATGAACAGCAGCGGGATCAGCACCGCGATCAGCGACACGGTCAGCGACATGATGGTGAAGCCGATCTGCGCCGAGCCCTTGAGCGCCGCCTCGAGCGGCTTCATCCCCTCCTCGATGTAACGCATGATGTTCTCGATCATCACGATGGCGTCGTCGACGACGAAGCCGGTCGAGATGGTCAGCGCCATCAGCGTCAGGTTGTTGAGGCTGTAGCCGAGCAGGTACATGGCGCCGAACGTCCCCACCAGCGACAGCGGCACGGCGACGCTGGGGATGATGGTGGCGGCGATGGTGCGGAGGAAGAGGAAGATCACCATCACCACCAGGGCGATGACCAGCATCAGCTCGAACTCGACGTCCTGCACCGAGGCGCGGATGGTGGCCGTGCGGTCGGTCAGGGTGGTGACCTGGATCGAGGTCGGCAGCGAGGCGCGCAGCTGCGGCAGCAGCGTGGTGACGCGGTCCACCACCGAGATGATGTTGGCGCCGGGCTGGCGCTGGATGTTGACGATCACCGCCGGCACCTGGTTCATCCAGGCCGCCAGCCGGACGTTCTCGGTGGAGTCGGTCACGTTCGCGATGTCGGACAGGCGCACCGGGTTGCCGTTGCGGTAGGCGACGATCAGCGGCTTGTACTGGTCGCTCGACAGCAGCTGGTCGTTGGCGCCGATCGAGTACGACTGCTGGGCGCCGTCGAAAGCGCCCTTGGCCTGGTTGACGTTCGAGGCGGCGACGGCGGTGCGGACGTCCTCGAGGGTGAGCCCGTAGGACGACGCGGCGGTCGAGTTCACCTGGATGCGCACCGCCGGCTTCTGGCCGCCGCTGATGCTCACCAGGCCGACGCCGGGCAGCTGCGACATCTTCTGCGCCAGCCGGGTGTCGGCGAGGTCCTCCACCTTCGACAACGGCAGGCTGTCCGAGGTCAGCGCCAGGGTCAGGATGGGGGCGTCGGCCGGGTTCGTCTTGCTGTAGATCGGCGGGTTCGGCAGGTCGCGGGGAAGGTAGGTGCCGGAGGCGTTGATCGACGCCTGCACCTCCTGCTCGGCAACGTCGATGCTGAGGTCGAGCACGAACTGCAGGGTGATGACCGAGCTTCCCTCGGAGCTGGTGGAGGTCATCTGGTTGAGGCCGGGCACCTGGCCGAACTGGCGCTCGAGCGGCGCGGTGACCGCCGACGCCATGACGTCGGGGCTGGCGCCGGGATAGAAGGTCACCACCTGGATGGTCGGGTAGTCCACTTCCGGCAGCGCCGACACCGGCAGCTGCCGGAACGCGATGGTGCCTGCGATCAGCAGGCCCGCCATCAACAGCGACGTCGCGATCGGCCGCAGGATGAACGGGCGCGATGGGCTCACCGGGCTGCCCCTCGGCGGTGGCCGCCGGCGGGGGCGGCGGCCGGCGGGGCGGGCGCGGTTCCTTGAGGGTTCGGGCCGGCGGCAGGCCTGAATAGGCTGGCGGCACCGGGAGGGCCGGCTGGGAGGCTGCCGTTGGCGGCGGCGATGGTCGGGGCGACCTTCATGCCCGGCCGCAGGCGATCGACGCCGTCGGTGACCACCACCTCGCCGGGCGCGAGGCCGCCGCGGAGCGCGGTCGTGTCTCCTTCGGTCAGCAGCACCACGACGTTGCGGGTCTCGACCGTCTGGTCGGGCTTGACGTGGTAGACGAAGGTTGCCGTCGGGCTGCGCTGGATGGCGGCGGTCGGCACCAGCACCGTGTTGCGCAGGGTGTCGACCAGCAGGCGCGCGTTCACGAACTGGCTCGGGAAGAGGGCGTCCTCCTGGTTCGGGAAGACCGCCCGCAGGCGGACGGTGCCGGTGGTCTGATCGATCTGGTTGTCGACCGCCGCCAGCGTGCCGCCGGCCAGCCGGTTCTTGAGGTCGCGGTCGAAGGCGTCCACCTGCAGCTGGCTGCCGGCGTGCATCTGCTGCAGCACCTGCGGCAGCCGATCGGCGGCGATGGTGAAGATGACGGTGATCGGCTGCACCTCGTTGACCATCACGATGCCGCTGGCGTCGCTCGCGTGGACGATGTTGCCGGTGTCCACGAGCCGCAGGCCGACGCGGCCGGCAATCGGCGCGGCGATGCGGCAGTAGGCCAGGTTGAGCTTGGCGCTCTCGACCTGGGCCTGGTCGCTCTGCACCGCGGCCTCATCCTGCTTGACCGTCGCCGCCTGGGTGTCGAGCTGCTGCTTCGGGATCGCGTCCTCCTTCATCAGGACCTGGTAGCGGTTCAGGTCGACCCTGGCGTTCTGCAGCGCCGCCTCGTCTTTCGCCTTCTGGCCCTGCGCCTGCATCAGCTGGACCTGGAAGGGGCGCGGGTCGAGCTCGGCCAGCAGCTGGCCCTCCTTGACCATCTGCCCCTCGTGGAAGTCGATGCGGAAGAGTTGCCCGTCGACCCGGCTCTTGACCACGGCGGTGTTGAGCGCGGTGACGCTGCCGAGGCCGGTCAGATAGACGGGGATGTCGCCGGTCCTGGCGGCCGCGGCCACCACCGGCACCGGCGCCGAGGCGGCGGCTTTGGCCTTGGCGGCGGCGGCGTTCGCCTGCGTGCGGCTGTGGCTCGAGATCAGCAGGTAGGCCACCACCGCCGCGGCGACGGCGGCCACCACCCACGGCCAGCGCTTACGCCTGGGCGCGAGAGGAGGCGGCTCGGATGACGGCGGAGGCGGCGGGGCGGTGGGCTCCTCGCGCCGCGCCGCTGGCTTGGAGGCGTCGGAGGCAGCGGTGGCAGCGGCGGCGTCGGAGGCGCTGCCGCCGCCGGGGGCGCCCGGAGAGGTCTCGGGGGGAGCTTCGAGAGTTGTCGTCTGCGACGGCTCGTCGGTGACCATAACCGATAACTCTACCTCATGGATAGGCGCGGGTCCGGGGCGGCCCGAGCGGCGTCCGCGGCGCCGGGGCGGCGCCGGAGCGCAGGTCTCGCGCTGGCAGTGATAACGCCGCCCGGGGCCGCGAAGTTCCGGGGTTCGGAGGAGCGCGGGAGGCGACCACTATCCGCCACCAGCGGCGGCCACCAGCGGCGGCGATGGGTCCTGCTTGGGCGCTGCCCGCGCCACCGGACGCCGGCGGCGGCTGCCGCCGGCTCAGCGCCTGTTTGGTGCAAGAGACGGGCCGGGCGCCGTGGTGGTTACAACCTCGCGGTGGCCAGCGACGACGCCGGGCTGCTCTTCCGTTAGCGGAAGAAGTGCAGCATGGCAGGAACTCTACTCTTGGAAGCTCCGCACTACCCGTGCGTCCTTCTCGAGGCGGGGGCGGTCGGCGGCCTGGCCGCTCTCGCGCAGGGCGATCGCGAGCCCCAGCCG
>DATNKH010000598.1:0-2679 GCA_035603475.1 Thermoanaerobaculia bacterium | reverse complement strand
GGAGCCCGTATGGGCGAGGGTCCGCAGTCCTCCGCCGCCGCCCATGGACTTGGACCCCTCGCCCATACGGGCTCCGAGGGGAGGGATTCACAGAGGGGAGATCCGCCTCCCGTGGCCCGGGCCATTACCCTTTGGGAGGGCCAAAAGCGCTGCTATCGCCAGGCGCCTCCTGGTGGAGTACCCCACCTTCCAGCCGCTGTACCAAGCCGCACCGCTCCGCGATGGACGGGTTGTGGGTGACCAGCACGGCCGTGGTGTGGTGGCGGGCCTGCATCTCGAGGAGCAGCGCGAAGACCTGGTCGCCGCTGACCGGGTCGAGGTTGCCGGTGGGCTCGTCGGCGAGCAGCAGCGGCGGCGACAGCGCCAGGGCGCGGCACAGCGCCACGCGCTGCCGCTCGCCGCCGGAGAGCTCGCCGGGGAAGTGGTCGAGGCGCTCGTCGAGGCCGACCTCCGCCATGAGCCCGCGCGCCCGCTCCAGCACGGCACGCGGCGGCAGGCCGGCAATGCGCCCAGGCAGCATGACGTTCTCGAGTGCGGTGAAGTCGGGCAGCAGCTGGTGGAACTGGAAGACGAAGCCGATGGTGCGGTTCCGAAAGGACGCCAGCTGTCCTCCGGAGAGGCCGGCGAGCGGCCGGCCGTCGATCTCGACCGTCCCGTCGTCCGGGCGGTCGAGAGCGCCGAGCAGGTGCAGCAGGGTCGACTTGCCGGACCCCGACGGCCCCACCACTGCCACCAGCTGCCCCGGTTCGACGGTGAGGTCGACCCCCTTGAGCACCGGCACCCGCCGCTCGCCGTCCTGGTAGGTCTTGGTCAGGCCGCGGGCGAGGAGGGTGACGCTCATCGGACTGGCCTCGGTGCGCCAGGCGCCGGGCTCATCGCGGGCTCGCCGCGGCGGATGGGGCGAAGGTCGTGCTCATCTCGCTCATCGCCGAAGGGCATCGATCGGATCGAGGGTCGCGGCGCGCTGGGCGGCATAGAGCGCCGAGGCAAGCGCCAGGGCGAGGGTGAGCACCAGCACCAGCGCCAGGTCCAGCGGCTTGACCAGGAACGGCACGTAATCCAGGAAGTAGACCCGGCCCGGCACCGGCACCAGGCGGTAGCGGTCGAGCACCAGGGCGCCGCCGACGCCGATCACGGTGCCGAGCGCGATGCCGCTGCCGGCCACCAGGCCGCCCAGCAGCACGAAGGCCTGGCGCAGCGCCGCCGGCGTGGCACCCATCGTCGCCAGCATGCCGACCTCCGGCCGCTTGCTCGAGATGATCAGCGCCAGGTCCGCCACCAGCGCCAGCGAGGCGACCAGCACGATCAGCGACACCGCCACGAACATCATCACCTTCTCGAGGCGCAGGGCGAACAGCAGCGGCCGGTTGAGCTCCTGCCAGGTGCGCACCTCGCTGCCCGGCGGCAGCGGCGCCACGCCGCCGTTCGCGCCGGTTCCTGCCAAGCCGCCGTTCGCGGCGGCGCCGGATGACCGGCCGCCATCGCCCCCTGTCGGCCGGTCCCGGAGGCACGCCGCCACCGCCAGCGCCGCGTCGAGATCGGCGGCGGAGACCTCGATCTGGCGCTCGGAGCCGCCGAGCAGTGTCTCGGCGACGGCGCGCGGCAGCGCCACCCGCTCGCGGTCCTCCTGGGTGCGGCCGCTGCTGTAGGTGCCGGCGAGCGGCAGCGTGCGCAGCCGCGGCTGCGGGCCGAGCGGCGTCAGGGTGGGCCGTGGCGACAGCAGCGAGAGGGGCCGGCCAGGAACGAGACCCCAGCGGGCGACCAGCGAGGCCGGCACGTACAGCCCCTCGGGTCCGCCCGCCGCGCCCGGGAACGAACGCGGCACCCGCCCCTCGAAGCCGACCAGCTCGACGGCGTGGGCCTTGCCCTGCTCCACCACCCACCCGCTGCCGCGCACCTGCAGCTGCGCCCCGGTCACCCCCGGCACCCGCCGCACCGCCTCGCGCGCCGCCTGCGCCGCGGCCAGGCCGAGCCCCGGCGGCAGGTCCACCAGCACCTGCGGCGTGCGCCCCAGCAGCTCCCCGCGCAGCGCCTCCTGGAAGCCCGAGATGACCGCCAGCGACAGCACCAGGGCGGTGACCCCGAGCGCGATGCCGCCGGCCGCCACAGCGGAGAGGAAGCTGGCGAACGCGTCGCGGCGGGTGCTGCGCAAGTAGCGCAGCGCCAGCATCACCGGCAACGGCAGATCGCGCAGCAGCAGCTTGCTGGGGCCCGAACGGGAGGAACGCACGACGGAGGTCTTCAAGGTTCGCCCGCGGCCGCCTGCTGGGGGGGCGCCTCGGGCCGCAGCAGCGGGAAGAGGATGACGTCGCGGATCGAGGTGCGGTCGGCGAACAGCATGGTCAGCCGGTCGATGCCGATGCCCTCGCCGCCGGCCGGCGGCATGCCGTGCTCGAGCGCCCGCACGTAGTCGTGGTCGAAGAGGTGGGCCTCGAGGTCGCCGCGCTCGCGCGCCGCCAGCTGCTGGCGGAAGCGCTCGGCCTGCACGTCGGGGTCGTTCAGCTCGGAGAAGCCGTTGGCGATCTCCATGCCGCCGGCGTAGAGCTCGAAGCGCTCGGTGAACCGCGGATCGTCGGGGCGCTGCTTGGACAGCGGCGAGACCTCGACCGGGTAGTCGACGATGAACGTCGGCTGCACCAGGTGCGGCTCGACCAGGTGCTCGAAGAGCGCCATCAGCAG
>DATNKH010000597.1:0-4904 GCA_035603475.1 Thermoanaerobaculia bacterium | reverse complement strand
CTACCTCGTCCGCTACTACCTCCTCACCCTCGGCACCGGCCTCGTCGAGAGAGTCTTCTGGTGGCAGCTGGTAGCCAGGGGCTACGGCCTGGTCGATCCCGGAGAGGCGCCGGAAGGCAGGTGCCGCCCAAGCTTCCTCGCCCTGCAAACGATGCTGCGCGAGCTCGAAGGCTGCAGGATGGAGGAGGTGCTGCCGGCGGCACCGCCGGCGCGCCTCTACCGCTTCAAGCGGCCGGACGGAAGCGAGGTGGTGGCTGGCTGGAGCCCGGTGCGCAGGCAGGGGCGCCTGCCACGCCCGGCGGCGCGGGTCATCGGACGGGACGGGGGGGCGCTGCCGGTGCCGGCCGGATTGGAGGTCGAGCTGCTACCGACGCCGGCTTACTTCCAGTTGATGCGCGACTGAAGATCACGAGGGATCGACCGGTCCGATCCCGCCCCTGAGCACCACGTAAAATCAACGTATAACAAGCACTTAGCATACCACCTGTTGTGCGCGACGGAGGTTTGCGTCCGCGTGTGTAAGCAATAGGTAATCACCAGAAATCCAAGTTCTGGCTACGTCGGCGTGCCTGCCTGGCGGGCTGCGAAGGCTGCCGTCCACCAACAAAAGCTGTCGCTCAGACCGTGATAGCGCAGCATCGCCGCGGAGCCCCGGCGAGCCGGCCGGCACTGAGATTCGCCTTCATGGTCGTGTGGCGCCCTTGCTTGGGTGTCAGCTTGTAGCGATCCGCGGAGCGGATCGGCATCGATGCGTGCGGAGCACGCCTGCGAGCGTGGCGTAGAGCACTGTCGTGCGGAGAGGGTGGGTAAGCCGCCACCTCTCGAATCACCTCAGATTTGGCGGGTCACGCTTCGAGCTGTGCCGCCAAGCCGAAGTTTGCCGTGTCGAGGGCTTCGGCGAGAGCATCGAGCGCCGAAACGATCCTGTCGAAGTTGAACTGGACGTCTGTAGGGATCAGTCGCTGACCATAGGTATCAACGGGATAGCGGAAGGCAAATGACCCCTGATCAAGATTGTCGACCTGGCGAAGCAGCTCGCGTGCTTGCTCCAAGGTCTTCACCGAGGGATGTAGCGGCCACCACCACTCCCAGCCGACTTGCTCGAAGACGGCACTGGCACGCGAAAGCAGCGGCGATAGCCTGTGCTGCCTTATAGACCTGAACAATGAACGACGCGACGCCTCATCGTCGACCGAATCCTCTGAAAGCCAGTAGTAGCCTCTAACTATGATAGACTTAAGAAGGAGTTCGACAGCGTGCCGATACATAAAGAGCACCGGCGCTGCGGATACCCTATAGAATCCGGCCTGGCGTCGCAAGCTTCTTGCAAGGGTGCGTGCTGCTCGAAGGTAGCTGCCTCCGTAGTAGTCGAACTCCTGATGCGGTGAGTTACTGTAGTAGAACCAAACAACACGACTGCTTGACCTTGTTCGTCTCTGAGGCAACTTCGTGGGCACGACGAGCCTCCTAAAAGCAGATCTGCGACGTATCATTGACCAGTCAGTGCCACCTCCGCCTTTACCTTACGTGCTTCCCAGGTCTCCAGCACAAATGCCGCAACAGTGTGAGCTGCATGGACAGCAAGACGCGCATGCCGAGGTTGCACTTTGTAGGCAGTTCGTCCGGTGCCGTGAGCTGAACTGGCATGAGTGCGGAAGGCGCCGACGCCGGCCACGATAGCGAACAGGCCGGCGAGGATTGATTTCAGGTCGTCGTCCTGGAGCACACTCGGATCGAAGCCTAAATGCTTCCGTACGACGCCCCAGACTCCGGCGAGATCTTGCCTCGGCGGCATCGATAGACCTTCGTCCTCAATATATACTTTGCACACAGACTCTAACAGGTTACAGGCAGCAGACACCGCCTCACGTGGACTCGTTTCGATGTTCTTCACTGCTCTGTCAAACTCCACGTGAAGCGATTCTAGGTCACGATCGCGAATAAGGGCTTCAAGAGTCCTTGTCGGTAGTGCGAGGCCCTGCGAGACACGCCCACCTCTACAGTAGCTGAAACTGGCTCGCGCAAGCGCCGCCTCGATCTGCTGGCAACGTTCGAGTTGCCACGCTCGAGAGGTCTCATCGAGACTAGGCTGAAACTCCATGTAATCCTCAATGAGCCGACCGAGTATCTGCAACGGGTCAAGACTCTGGTCCTTATTTACGCGGCGCAGCCATTCGGTAACCTTCGTTGGTTTGCTTCCTAGAGGCGGCTCACCAGGGGCTCCTGCATACGTGAAGAGCCTTTCCAGCGTATCGTGAGTTTCGCTTCGAGGTACAACCTCGCTGAGAGTCGCAATGACGTAACTGGGTATAAGTGCGCGCATATATGTCGGCCTTTTCCAATCCGACAAACGACTGCGATTCTAACACAGCGAGGAAGGTTGTGCCTGCCGGTTGGAGCGTCGCGGCTTATCACGCCACCTTCCATTGCCAAGTGCACCTCCTGCGCGTGCACGGTGCGCTTCTGTCGGCCTGCGTCAGGGCTTCCTGTGGCTTCGTCAGCGGCCCAGTCTGATGCCAAGGTCGAGGACCCTCTCGACGGCTCGGATGGCGAGCTCGACGCGGAGGTGAAAGGCGCGCCGGAGGGCCGAGAGGGCGAGCCGAGCGCCCTGCAGGCGAACAGCGTTGCCGGCCACACCGAGCAGTGGATTCTCGCCTGGCCGGCGACAGCGCGAGCTCTTCAGTACGAGATGAGGTCGAGGCCGGCGATCGTCCGGGTAGGCAATGCGGAGGGTGGCACAGAACTCCCGGACCTTCCGGCGCTCCTCGTCGCTACGCTGGGCAAGGGCCGCGCCGGCGAGGAGCTCGCAACCGCGAAGACGCTGACCGCGAGAGTCGAGCAGAGCGGTCGCCGGTCCCGGGTCGTCGCGCGAGAAGTCGACGACGAACGAGGTGTCGAAGTGGATCACAGGTCCGCGGCGGTCGCCGGGCTCTCACTCCGCGCGCGGATCTGTGCTTCGATGGCGTCCAGGGTGTCCTCGGAGATCCTGAGCCTGGCGGCGACCTGCTTGAGGTCGGCGGCCGTGGCGCGTCGGCCGAAGTGCGATTTGATCACCTCGGAGAAGCTCTGGCCCGGAAGCTTCTGGCGGGCCAGCGCTTCGTAGGCTTCGGCGTCGAGCTCGATGGTCCTGCTGTCCATGCTCGTAGCATGGCCGGTGCCGCCGCGAAGGTCAAGGCTCGAGCGGCGTCCTCGAGATCGGCGACCTTCCCGGCGAAGGCATGGCGGGGCCGCAGGGGGTGGGGGAAGCCCTTGGGCGCGCATCCTGGCGCGATCCTTTGAGGGGTCGGTGCTTATGAGTGGCAAAGCATCGCACTGTGGTGCGCGGTTCAGGCCGGTGGACTGCTCCAGAGGACGTTGGACCGCTGCGGCGGCGGCTTGGCCGTGTCCCTCCGCACAGTGAGAAGCCCTGTACAATGGTTACCAGGAGGAGCCGATGCCCCGCAAGCTCGAAGATGTTGCCGAAGGGATCTCGGAGGCGGAGAACGAGCGTCTTTGGCTTGCAGAAGTGGAGCGCCGGCTGCTCGAGATTCAGAGCGGACAGGTAGAGACGCTGCCGGGCGAGGAGGTTCTCCGGCGGGCCGCCGCCGAGATCTCGTGACAGGCTACTCCTTCCACCCCTGGCGGAGTCCGAGCTTCTGGACGCCGCAAGGTACTATGAAGCACGTAGCACCGGTCTGGCCATTCCTCGCGGCTGTCCGCCGCGCGATCGAGCAGAAGCGGTAGGGTTTCGAGATCCCCTTCCTACGGGTCGATCCCTCTACGACCCCTTGCGCGGCCTGTTCCGCTTCGCCGAGCTGCTGCGCTGCGCCAAGCTGGCGGAGCTGGCGCCGGCGTCGGCGCGCTCCGCCCGGCAGATCAGGGCACGCTGACAAAGAGCCCCGCGCGCGACCCAAGGTCAGGGGCTCAGATCTCTTCCCAAGGCTTCTCGTCGGCGCCTGCGAGATCGCGACTGCCATGCACGACGGTCACCACGAAGATCGTCTGGCCTTCCAGGCGGTAAATGATCCGGTAGGAGGCAACGAGGAGTTCGCGGTGGCGGCCATCCCCTTCGGGTACGAGGCGACCGAGCCGAGGAAAGCTTTCAAGAGGCTCGACTGCCGCTACCAGCCTCTCGACAAAGCGTTGAGCGTAATGCGGAGAGTCCCGGGCGATGTAGTCGTGAATGGCCACGAGGTCGGCGACGGCCGGCTCGGACCACGCGACCTTCATGCCGATGTGAATCGCTTCTTGACTTCAGCGTGCGGCATAGTACGCCCCCCGGCGATGGCCGCTTCGCCGTCTGCGACCTTCTGCCGGACGTAGATGTCGTACATCACCTCGTCCCAGGTTGCGTTCTCGGGAAGCTGCTCGGCGAGCTTGCGGATCTCGTCCTTGACGGTGCTCATGGAGTTATTCTAGCGGATCGAGCCCCTCGGCGTCAGCTCTTTGCTGGCGAGGTCCCCCTTGCTGCCGGCTCGCACGCACGGTCGGGCAACCTGGGTTCAGCGCTGGTGGGGCCGAAGGTCGGGGATCCAGATGGAGGCGCCGCCGATGTCCATGTCGCCGCTCACCGATTTTATCGCTTCGCCCGGGCTCGCCGGAGCGTTCGGCGCGCTGATGGACGAGTATGCACGTGCCGCCGCGGAGCTGTGCCGTGTGGTGGAGGCTGTGCCGTCGGCGCGCTTCGTGGAGGAGGTGGACGGTGGCGGTGAGTTCCCGACCGTGCAGGCCATCTGTACGCACGTGGTCCGGGCCGCATATGGCCACGCGGACCACATCCGCAAGGCGCTGGACATCGCAGCAGGTGAGCGGCCGCGCGGCCAGGAACTCGTGCCGGAGGGCCCGGAACGACTACGCCCGCTGCTCGGCGCCGCGCTGCGCTACACCGAGGCGACTGTGGCGGGGCTGCGAGCCGACCCCGCCTT
>DATNKH010000596.1:0-2241 GCA_035603475.1 Thermoanaerobaculia bacterium | reverse complement strand
GCCGCGGCGGCGACCTGCCGCGTCGACGCCGCCGCTCCGAAGGCCGCCGACTCCTGCGGCTGCGACAGCTGCACGCCGGCGCCGAGGACCGACAGCAGGACGGCGCTGCCGAAGACCCTGGCCAGGTGGTTGTCGACCGAGCCGGGAAGACCCGCCTCGCCCGCCCGCGTCGCCGCCGGCAGGCCGGGGAAGCTCAAGCCGCTGCCGTCCGGGAAGATGACGCGGCTCCAGGCGACGAGCAGCCGGCTCTCGCCGAGCGCCACCTGGCTGTCGTACGCGCCGAGGAGCCGCGAGCCCCGCGGGATGACGACCTGGCGCTGGTCGCGGTCGAAGACGTCCTGCGTCACCTGCGCGACGAGCGGCCCTGCCACGTCCGAGTCGACTGCCGTCACCAGCGCCGCCGGCAGGACCGTCCCCGCCTCGAGCCGGAGGCCGGCGCCCGGCCGGTCGTGCCTCACCCCGAGCTCCACCGGCGCCAGCGTCTCCGCGCTGCGCCAGAAGCCCTGGTGGTCCCGGCGGTCCCCGCCGGCCGCCGCGACCGCGGCACCGCTGCCGCCCGCGGCCGCGCTTGCCGCACCCGCCGCGGCCGGAGGCGCCGGCGGCGCCGACCCTCCAGACGGCAGCGGCAGCTCCAGCGGCGGCGGCGGCAGTGGCGGTAACCCGGGAAGTGGAAACCGCGGCGGCAACTCCGGTGGGGGCGGCAGTCCTGCGATCCCCGGCAGCGGCGCCGGCGCCGGCAGTCCCGGCGCTGGCAGCGACCCGAGCTGTCGCGCCATCCCCTCCGCCGCACCCACCTCGAAGCCCTCGCCCGCCTCCGCCGCGGCTCGCGCCGGCGTGACCGGCGCCAGCAACGCCCGCTGGTACGCGGCTGCCCGCGCACTCGGCGCCTGCGTCGCCGCGCGCGCCGCCGTCGACGCCATGCCGGGGCGCGACCCTGCTCCCGGCTCGATCCCGGCCGCGAGCAGATCCTCGCTCCCTCCTCCAGGCCCGGTTCCCACCCGCGGCAGCCCCTGCGCCGCCACGCCGGCCGTATCGCCCGCGCCGGCCGCGCCGGACGCCTCCGCGGCGCCGGCGCCCGCGGGCCCAGGCGTCCAGCCGGCCCGCAGCGCGTCCTGCCAGGAGCGCTCGTCTGGCGCCGGCACCCGCCGGGGCGCCGGCGACGGGGTGGCGCCCGCCGGCTCGCGTTCGAGGAAACCCGGGCGCGGCGGTCCGGGACCTTCCGACGACTCGGCCGCGCCCTGCGGCCGCCGGGGCGGCGCCAGCGTCAAGAACACGGCGGCGACCGCCACGCCGAGGAGCACCAGCACGGCGACCAGCGCCAGCCGGTTCAAGCGCCGCGGCCGCGGCGGCGGCGGCATCTCCAGAGGTTGCGGAGTCTCGCTCATGGTCAGCGCTCCCGGACGATCTCGAGCCGTCGTTGATCCTTGCCCGACCCGAGGACCAGGGCCGCCCGCTCGAAGACCCGGTCGGTCACGTAGTACTGCCCGCGGATGGTGTAGTTGAGGAGCGCCGTCGCGCCGCGGCGATCGATCAGGAAGAGCACCGGCGCTTCCTGCCCGACCCCGCTCCCCGGCAGGCGGATGTAGGTATGCACCTGGTCGTCGAACACCGCCGCCGGCGTCCACGGATACTTGCCGCTGCGCGTCCAGCGATAGCCGAAGTGGAGCGCCGCGAGCGGCAGGCCGGCCTCCTGCGCCTCCCGCCCCTGCCCGCGCACCCCGAGCGGCGTCACCGCCAGCGCCTCCGCGGCCGCCGCCCGCGCCGCCGCGTCCGCCGCCGCCCGCCGCGCCTCCTCGGCGCTTGCCCACGTCCGCACCAGCTCGTCCGGGTAGTAGAAGCGCAGCAGGCGCGTGAACGGCTCGTGCGGGTTCTCGCCCTCCTCGCTCCGGCACGGGCGCACGTCGAGCGTGACCTGGTAGATCCGCCGGTCGGTCGTGATCACCAGGTTCGTCGTCAGGTTGCACGCGGTCGGCTTGGCGACGATCACCGTGGTCGCCGCGCGCGGGCCTGCCGCCGCCCGGTCGAGGAGCCATCGCGCGGTGTCCCCGGTCACCGTGTTCAGCACCAGCTCGCCCTCCTCGAGCTCGATCAGGCACACCCGCAGCGGCGCGCACCGCAGCACCGGCACCTGGTGGCCGTAGGGCGCCAGCACGACGTCGCCGTGCTCGAGCACCGCCGGCTCCCTGCCCGCCGCCACCGCGCGCGCCTCGCGCACGACCTCCGCGGCGACCGCTGTCGCCG
>DATNKH010000595.1:0-6424 GCA_035603475.1 Thermoanaerobaculia bacterium | reverse complement strand
GCGCTGATGCTGGTGGGCGGCGCGGTGATCGACCGCTTCTCGGCGCGGCGGGTGGTGATGTTCACCGCCACGAGCCGCTGCCTGGTGGTCGGCGCGGTGGCGCTGCTGATCTGGCTGGGCGCCATCCAGCTCTGGCACCTCTACCTCTTGACGCTGGCGTTCGGCATCGCCGATGCGTTCTCCTTCCCCGCCGGGCCGGCGTTGATCCCGACGCTGGTCGGGCCGCGCCAACTGGGGCCGGCGAACGCGATGCTGCAAGGCTCCACGGTCGTGGCGCAGATGGTCGGTCCGGCGCCGGCCGGGCTGATCATCCGGCGCTGGGGCACCGCCGTGGCGCTGTTCTTCGACGCGTTGAGCTTCCTCGCCGTGCTGGTGGCGATCGTCGGCCTGCCCGCGCCGCCGAAGGCGCCGCCCCCGGCGGCCGGCGCCCCGCCGCGTCCGAGCATGCTGCACGCCATCGCCGAGGGCGTGCGCACGGTATGGCACGACCCGCCGCTGCTGTCGCTGATGGGCCTCTTCGCGGCGATCAATCTCTGCGTCGCCGGTCCGGTCGGCGTCGGCCTGCCGGTGATGGCCAAGCTCCACTTCGGATCAGCGGCGGCCTTCGGGACCCTCCTGAGCTGCTTCGGCGGCGGCACGCTGACCGGGGTGGTGCTGGCCGGCATGCTCAAGCGGTCCCGCAGGCTCGGCCTGCAGATGCTCCTCATGGGCGCGCTCACCGGGCTCGAGCTGATCGCGATCGGGCTGGTGTCGAAGGCCGTGCCGATCGGGGCGTTGATGGCCTTGATGGGGCTCGGGGTCGGCCTGGTCAACGTGCAGTTCGGCGCCTGGATCCAGGCGCGCGTCGAGCGCGCGCTGATGGGCCGCGTGGCGAGCGTCTTGATGTTCTGCGCCGTGGGGCTGGTGCCGATCTCCTACGCCGCCGCCGGCGTCCTCGCGGTCTGGAGCCTGCCGGCGCTGTTCGTCGGCGCGGGCGTGCTGCTCACGGTCAGCTCCGCCCTGGCGGCGTCGAGCACGGCGGCGCGCGGCATCGACTGAGCGAGGAGCGGGCGATCGGGAGATCGCGCGATCGCACCGAGGGGTGGGCGATTCGAGGAGTCACGTTCTAAGGCAGATAGATCGCGTCCAGCGCCGCCGCGTGCTTGCGGAACATCAAGCCCACCAGGTGGGCGCCGGCGAAGGTGCCGTAGGCGGCCACCGCGGCGGCGAGCGCGCCGCCGAGCAGCGGGAAGCCGTGCAGCGCGAAGCCCAGCAGGCGGCTGGCGGCGAGGACGGCATAGGTGAGCAGCACGGTGCTCACGCCGTCCCTGCCGGTGGCGGCGAGCGCGCGGAGGTGCAGATCGAGCCGCAAGAGAAGGTCGAGGTGCTGGTAGACCGCCAGCGACCCGAACATCGGCACCGCCAGCGGCAGACCCAGCATGAGCCCGGCGGCGACCGTCCACCGGCAGCTCGCGGCGCCCTGGGCGTCACTCAGCAGGTCCACGAGAGCGCAGCCGGAGAGGCGCAGCGCGAGGGCGGCGGGGACGAGCGCCACGGCGATCGTGCCCACGAAGGTGAACACCTCTCGCAGCCGCTCTCCCGCATCGCCGATGTCCGGCCAGTCCGGCAGCTCGTCGTCGCCCTCCGCGGTGCGGCGGACGATGGCATAGAGCAGGCCGGGCATCAGCAGGCCGATGAGCAGCCGGAAAGCGAAGGTCAGCAGGCCGGCCAGGGGAAACACCGACAGCAGCACGAAGGCGATCATGAGCCCCAGGTAGGCCCAGAACACCATGCTCCCCTGGCCGCGCACGGGATAGCGCAGCGCCTCCAGCCAGGTGGTGGGACGAGCGCGCGCCGCCGCCCGCTTCAACTCCGGGACGGTGGCGGGCAGGCTCGCATCGAGCGGCAGCGCACGCTCCCGACAGTGCCGGCAGAAGAGCAGCCGATGGCCCTGCTCGACACAAGCGGAGCAGAGCAGCCGGCCGCAGCCGTCACAGTGGAACGTGGCCGCGACTTCCGGGTGGGCAACACAATTCTGGCTGGGCATCGATGCTGTTTCAACTATATCCTGACCCGCCAATGAACATCCGCGGGCAATCTAGCGATTAGGGCACTACCGACAATCGCGACGTGACGGCCGCGGCGTCGCGAAGTGATAGAATCGCCCACCGTCCATGTCAGCCATGCTTGCCGCGGTCTTCGATCCCGCCAGCTATGCCTGGAATATATTCGCTTTGCCGTTGCTGGTGACGGCGGCGGCGATGTTCCTGCTCGGCGTGATGGTGATGGTGCGCGAGCGGGGGTCGCGCGAGGCCTGGCAGTTCGCGTTCCTGGCGGCGACCATTTGCATATGGCTCTCTTGCTTTTCGCTCATGTACCTGGCGAAGGATGCGCGGGTGTCCCTGGCCTGGGCCAAGTCCGCCTATCTCGGCATCACCTTCATCCCGACAGCTCTTTACCATTTCACCGTGATCGTGACGCGCAGCCCGCGGTGGCGGCTGGCCTGGGCGAGCTGGGCGGTGTCGGCACTGTTCTTCGTCGTGACCGCGAGCAGCGGCGCGTTGCTGCGCGATCTCTATCATTATTGGTGGGGATTTTATCCGCACTTCCGCTGGCTGGGCGCGCCGTTCCTCGCGTTCTTCTTCGCCATGCTGGCGCTCAGCCTGCGCGAGCTGTGGCTCGACCTTCGCCGGGCCGCTCCCGGCACGGCGCACAGCGTGCGCACCCGCCTGCTGCTGGCCGGGTTCGCGATCGCCTACCTGGGCTCTTGCGACTACGTGGCGGCGTACGGCCTGCCGTTGTACCCGCTCGGCTACCTGCCGGTCTTCGTCTTCATCATCGTCGTCGCCAAGACCATCCAGCGCTACCACCTGGTGGATCTCACCCCGGCCTTCGCGGCCGAGCAGATCCTCGCCACCGTCGCCGACCCGGTGATCGTGTGCGACCGCGAGGGACGCATCCGCTTCGTCAACGAGGCGGCGGTGAGCGTCTTCGGCTACGCCGCCGGCGAGCTCGCCGGCGCACCGATCGAGCTGCTGGCGGCGCCGTCCGCGGGCATGGCGGACCGCCTGCGGGCCGCCGCGGCGGAGCCGGTGCGCGAGGAGGAGATGGTCTTCCGCACCCGCGCCGGCGAGCTGGTGGACGTCGGCCTCTCGCTGTCGCCGCTGCTGGACGAGCGCCGCACGGCGGTCGGCGCGGTGCTGATCGCGCGCGACGTCCGCGCCCGCAAGCGCGCCGAGGCCGCGTTGCGCGAGTCGGAGGAGCGCTACCGCACGCTGTTCGAGCGCAACCAGGCGGGCGTGTTCCGCACCTCGATCGCCGGCGTGATCCTCGATTGCAACGACTCCTTCGCGCGCATCCTCGGCTTCGCCAGGCGCACCGACTGCATCGGCAAGAGCATGCTCCATCATTACAAGGACCTCTGGCAGCGGACGGCGCTGCTGCAGAAGATGCGCGCCCAGGACGGCCTCGCCGACGAGGAGGTCGGCCTGGTGCGGATCGACGGCGCCCCGGCCTGGGTGCTGGCCAACGCAATGTTGCAGGCGCCGAGGGGCGACGGATCCGAGGTCCTGGAAGGGACCGTGATCGACATCACGCAGCGCAAGAACGCCGAGCGCCAGATCGTTCACCAGGCCTATCACGACGCCTTGACCGGCCTGCCGAACCGCATGCTGTTCTACGACCGGCTGACCCAGGCGCTCAGCCTGGCGCGGCGCGACGAGCGCGGCCTGGCGGTGCTCTTCCTCGACCTCGATCAGTTCAAGCTCGTCAACGACACGCTCGGTCACGGCGCCGGCGACCGTCTGCTGGTCGAGATCGCGCGCCGCCTGCAGAGCAACCTGCGCGACAGCGACACCGTGGCGCGCGTCGGCGGCGACGAGTTCACGCTGCTGCTGCGCAACATCGACGACGGCGGTGACGCGGCGCGGGCGGCGCAGAAGGTGCTCGAAGCGATCGCCCGCCCGGCCGAGATCGACGGCCAGCGGCTCTACCTGACCACCAGCATCGGCATCAGCACCTACCCGGCGGACGGCGAGGAGGCGGAGGCCCTGCTGACCAATGCCGACATCGCGATGTACCGCGCCAAGGAGCTGGGGCGCAGCCGCTACCAGCTCTGCACGCCGGCGATGAACGCCAAGTCGGTGGCGCGGCTGACACTCGAGCGCGACCTGCGCCTGGCCGTCGAGCGCGGCGAGCTGGCCCTGCTCTACCAGCCGCAGGTCCGCATCGCGAGCGGGCGGACGGTGGGCGTCGAGGCGCTGCTGCGCTGGAACCACCCGGAGCGCGGGCTGGTGCGGCCCGCCGAGTTCATCGGCGTCGCCGAGGAGACGCGGCTGATCCTGCCGATCGGCGAGTGGGTGCTGCGCACCGCCTGCGAGCAGGCGCGCCGATGGCACCGGGACGGCTGCTCGGACCTCAGCGTCGCGGTCAACCTCTCGGCGCTGCAGTTCCAGCAGCGCGGCCTGGTGGCCGTCGTGCAGCAGATCCTGGACGACACCGGCGTGGATCCCGGCTGGCTGGTGCTCGAGATCACCGAGAGCGCCGCCATGCACGACGCCGAGCTGACGGTCGAGGTGCTGGCGATGCTGCGCGCCATGGGCCTGCGCATCGCCATCGACGATTTCGGCACCGGGCACGCCTCGCTCTCCTACCTGCGGCAGTTCCCGATCGATACCCTGAAGATCGATCGCGGCTTCGTCTCGGACCTCGAGACCAGCCGCGAAGGCTCGGCGATCGTCAACGCCATCATCGGCCTCGCCCACGGCCTCGATCTCGAGGTGGTCGCCGAGGGCGTCGAGACCGAGGGGCAGCTGCGCTTCCTGGCCGAGCGCGGTTGCGAGGAGTACCAGGGCTTCCTGATCAGCCAGGCGCTGTCGGCGGTGGAGGTGCCGGAGTTCGTCGGGCGCCGGCCGCGCGGCATCGCCGCTGCCGGCGGTCTCGGCATCGGCGCTGCGGGCGCCCCCTTGGGCCACTGAGTCGCCCCCCGCTGCCGGGCCGCCGCTCTCAGTCGTCGCCGGCGAGGGCGGCGCCGCGGGTGCGGATCACCTCGGAGTAGAAGCGGGCGCTGGCTTTCGGCGTGCGCTGCTGGGTCTCGTAGTCGACGTGCACGATGCCGAAGCGCTTGGCGTAGCCCAGGGTCCACTCGAAGTTGTCGAGCAGCGACCAGACGAAGTAGCCGCGCAGGTCGACGCCCTGCTCCAGGGCGGCGGCGGCGGCGCGCAGATGGCGGCGCAGGTAGTCGCGGCGCAACGGGTCGTCGACGCCGCCGTTCGCGGTCGGCGGGTCGTAGAAGGCGGCGCCGTTCTCGGTGACATAGATGGGCAGGGCGCCGTAGCGGCGCCGGCACCAGAGCAGGGCGTCCGCGAGCCCTTGCGGGTAGACCTCCCAGCCGGTCTCGGTGTAGGCGTGGCGGGGCTGGCGCACCGTGCTGGCGCGCACCGGCAGCACCCGCGAGTCGTGGCGGGTGACGCCGCGCGTGTAGTAGTTGATGCCCAGGAAGTCCAGCGGCTGCCGGATCTGCTCGAGGTCGGCGGCGGGCGGGTCGGGCCAGGCCTCGCCGAAGATGGCCTGAAGCTCGGCCGGGTAGCTGCCGAGCAGCACCGGGTCGAGCGCCAGGCGGTTCATGTAGCCCTCGGCCCGCGCCGCCGCGGCGAGGTCCTCGGGGCTGCCGGAGGCCGCTTCCTTCGGCTCGATGTTGACCACCAGGCCGATGGCGTGCCGGCCCGAGGCGCGATAGGCCGCGACCGCCGCGGCGTGCGCCCGCAGCAGGTGGTGCAGGACGATCGGCGCCTCGAACAGGTTGCGATGTCCGGGCGCCAGCGCGCCGTGCAGGTAGCCACCGTCCATCACCACCCAGGGCTCGTTGATGGTCGCCCACAGCTCGACGCGGTCGTCGAGGGCGTCGAAGAGCACCCGGGCGTAGTCGGCGAACCAGTCGGCGCTGTCGCGGTTCAGCCAGCCGCCGCGGTCGTCCAGGGCAGCCGGCAGGTCCCAGTGATAGAGCGAGATCAGCGGCCGGATGCCGCTCGCCACCAGGAGGTCGACCAGGCGGCGGTAGAAGTCGAGACCGCGGGAGTTCACCTGGCCGCGCCCCTGCGGCAGGACGCGGCTCCAGGAGACGCTGAAGCGATAGGCGTTGAGCCCGAGGTCGCGCATCAGCTGGACGTCGTCGGCGCAGCGCCGGTAATGGTCGCAGGCGACGTCGCCGGTCTCGCCCGACGGCACCAGGCCGGGCGTGTGCGTGAAGCGGTGCCAGTTGCTGGGGCCGGCGCCGTCGGCGAGCGGCGAGCCCTCGATCTGGTAGGCGGAGGTCGCGGCGCCCCAGAGGAAGTCGTCGGGAAAGGCAGGGATTCGCGGCCGCGTCATCTCCGTCGCCTCGGGCTCATGCCTCCTGCCGTCACGCCGGGTCGTCGCGCGTCCATTCACGGCGTCTCCCGGCCGAGAA
>DATNKH010000594.1:0-12152 GCA_035603475.1 Thermoanaerobaculia bacterium | reverse complement strand
CCGTCGCCTTCTTTCCCGCCGCTGGCGGCGCTTCGCTCGGCGGCGGCTTGATCGGCGGCGCCGGGCGCAGCTTGTACAGCCCCTTCAGGATGCCCTCGTCGACGCCCTCGGGCTTCGGCGGCATCGGGTAGTTCTCGTTGTAGAGCGTGATGTAGTAGAAGATGTCCTCGCGCTCCTGGTACATGCGCCGCAACCCGTCGCGGATGATCACCGCCACCTCGTAGGCGTAGGCCGGATCGTAGGCGAGGAGATTGGGCACCGTCGAGGCGAGCACGTGGCTGTGGCCGTCCTCGTGCTGCAGCCCCTCGCCGTTGAGCGTCGTGCGGCCCGAGGTGGCGCCGAGCAGGAAGCCCTTGGTGCGCTGGTCGCCGGCGGCCCAGACGAGGTCGCCGATGCGCTGGAAGCCGAACATCGAGTAGAAGATGAAGAACGGGATCATGTCCCTGCCGTGGGTGGCATAGGAGGTGCCGGCGGCGATGAAAGACGCCATCGATCCCGCCTCGGTGATCCCCTCCTCGAGGATCTGGCCGTCCTGCGCCTCGCGGTAGTAGAGCAGCATCCCCTGGTCCACCGGCTCGTACTGCTGGCCGACGTGGCTGTAGATCCCGAACTGCCGGAACAGCGACTCCATGCCGAAGGTGCGCGCTTCGTCGGGCACGATCGGCACCACCAGCTTGCCGATCTCCTTGTCCTTCATCAGCTGGGTCAGCATCTGCACGAAGACCATGGTGGTCGAGACGTCGCGGTTGACCCCCGCGAAGAAGCTCTTCCAGAGGTCCTCCTTCGGCAGCGCCAGCGGCTCGGTGCGCACCCGCCGCCGCGGCAGCGGGCCGCCCAGGACGCGCCGGCGCTCCTTCAGGTACTGGATCTCCTCGCTGTTCTCGGGCGGCCGGTAGAACGGGGTCTCGTGCAGGTCCTGGTCGCGCACCGGGATGTCGAACCGGTCGCGGAAGTACCGCAGCTCGTCGTCGTTGAGCTTCTTCTGCTGGTGGGTGACGTTCTTGCCCTCGCCGGCCTCCCCCATGCCGTAGCCCTTGACGGTCTTGGCGAGGATCACGGTCGGCAGGCCGCGCTGGGTGATGGCGGCCTTGAAGGCGGCGTTGACCTTGATCGGATCGTGGCCGCCGCGCCGCAGCCCCTTGAGCTGCTCGTCGGAGTAGCTCTTGACGATCTCCACCAGCTCGGGGTACTTGCCGAAGAAGTCCTTGCGGATGTAGGAGCCGGGCTCGACGACGTACTTCTGGTACTGGCCGTCCACCACCTCGTTCATGCGCTGGACCAGCAGCCCCGCGCTGTCGGCCTCGAGCAGCGGGTCCCACTCGCTCCCCCAGATGACCTTCAGCACCAGCCAGCCGGCGCCGCGGAACGCGGTCTCGAGCTCCTGGATGATCTTGCCGTTGCCGCGCACCGGTCCGTCCAGGCGCTGCAGGTTGCAGTTGATGACGAAGATCAGGTTGTCGAGCTTCTCGCGCGCCGCCATGGTGATGGCGCCCAGCGTCTCCGGCTCGTCGGTCTCGCCGTCGCCCAGGAAGGCCCACACCCGCCGCCCCTGGTGCGGCCGCAGGCCGCGGTCGCGCAGGTAGCGGTTGAACTTGGCCTGGTAGATCGCGGTGATCGGCGACAGGCCCATCGAGACGGTCGGGTACTCCCAGAAGTCCGGCATCAGCCAGGGGTGCGGATAGGACGACAGGCCGCCCGAGTGCTGCAGCTCGCGCCGGAAGCACTCCATCTGCTCGAGGGTGAGGCGCCCCTCCATGAACGCATGCGCGTAGATGCCCGGCGAGGCATGCCCCTGGAAGTAGACCAGGTCGCCGCCGTAGCCGTCGTCGGCCTGGGCCCCCTTGCCGCGGAGGAAATGCAGCAGCGCCACCTGGTAGAGCGTGGCGGCCGAGGCGAACGTCGAGATGTGACCGCCGAGCCCGGCGAACTTCTTGTTCGCCCGCACCACCATCGCCATGGCGTTCCAGCGGATGATGCTCTTGATTCGCCGCTCGATCGCCCGGTCGCCGGGATAGGCCGGCTGCGCCGCCGCCGGGATCGTGTTGATGTAGGGCGTGTTGGCGGTGAAGGGCAGGCTGACGTTGAGCTCGTAGCCCCTCTCGAGCAGCTTCTGCAGCATGAACTGCGCGCGCTCGCGGCCCTCCTGCTGCACCAGCTGCCCGAACGCCTCGAGCCACTCCTGGGTCTCCTCGACGTCGCTGTCCCCATCCCCGCCCGCATACCAGTTGAGCGGGGCCCTGTACACATTGCTCATCCGCACGAACCTCCTGTTCCTGAAAAGCCCTCGGCCGGCGGCCTCCCGGCTCCGGGGCGGCCGCTGCCCGGTCAAGCATACGCCACCGGCCTTGACTGCCCGGTGACCGCCCGGTGACCGAAGCGCTAGGGAGCCGCCCGCTCAGTTCACCGCCGGCTGGATCGGCGCCCCGAACAGCTCCCGCCCGAGGCCGTCGAGCTCGGCGTGGAAGCGGACTTCGAGGGCGGCGCGCTCGGGCTCGGGGAGGAAGGACTGGCGCAGGCCGGCGAGGGCCAGGCCCGCGAGCTGGTCGGCGTCGTAGCCGAAGGTCTGCCCCAGGCGCAGGTACTCGCGGGTCAGGTTGGTGTTGAAGAACGCGGGATCGTCGGAGCTCACCGAGACCTGCAGGCCGCCGCGGTAGAGCTGGTCGAAGGGGTGATGCGCGAGGTCTCGCACCACTCCGAGGCAGAGGTTCGAGGTGGGACAGACCTCGAGCGGGATGCGGCGTTCGCGGAGCTCGGCCATCAGGCCCGCGTCCTCGCCGGCGCGCACGCCGTGACCGATGCGCTCGGCGCCGCAGATCTCCAGCACCGAGCGGATCGAGTCCGGCCCGGCGTGCTCGCCGGCGTGGGCGACCCGGTGCAACCCCGCCTCCCCCGCCGCGTCGAAGTGGCGGCGGAAGGGCTCGTTGGGGAAGCGGGCCTCGCTGCCGGAGAGTCCCATCGCGACGACCCCCCGGCCCCTCCCGGCCAGCGCCCACTCCAGGGTCCGGTCGGCGAGCGCCGGCCCGACGTTGCGCACCACGTCCGGGATCAGCCGCATCATCACCCCGAACCGCCGCTCGCCCTCGGCGATGGCTTCGGCGAGGGCGTCGAGCACCTCGCCGCCGTTGGCGCCGTTGGCGAGATGGGTGGAGATGGTGAAGTGGACCTCGCTGTAGATCACGTTCTGCAGCGCCTGCTCGGCGAGGAAGTCCTGGGCCAGCAGCTTGAAGTCCTCGGGCTCGCGCAGCGAGCGCGAGCAGGTCAGGTAGACCTCGACGAAGTGCTCGAAGTCGCGGAACCTGAACCAGCGCTTGAGCCCGGCCTCGTCGGCGGCCGGCAGCTCGACGCCGTTGCGCCGCGCCAGCTCGATCAACACGGAAGGCCTCATGGCGCCTTCGAGGTGGACGTGCAGCTCCACCTTCGGCATGCGCAGCAGGAAGCGGTCGAGGCTCACACTACCCCTTCGCGAGGTGGCGGCGCAGGCGGGCGAGCACCGGGTCGGGCACCAGGCCGGTCAGGTCGCCGCCCAGGGAGAACACCTCCTTGACCAGGCTGCTCGACAGGTAGTTGTACTCCTCCTTCGGCGCCATGAACACCGTCTCGACGCGCGGGTTCAAGCGCCGGTTCATCAGCGCCATCTGCAGCTCGTACTCGAAGTCGGTGACCGCCCGCAGCCCGCGCACTACGATGCGGGCTCCCACCTCGTCCATGAAGTCTACGAGCAGGCCGGAGAAGCTCTGGACCTCGCAGCCGCCGCTGTCGCCGCTGTCGCCGGCATGGCGTCGCTCGCCGATGAGCTCGCGGATGATCTCCAGCCGCTCGTCGACGCTGAACAGCGCCCGCTTGGCCTCGTTGCGCAGCACCGCGACGACCAGGCGGTCGTACATCGGCCGGCAGCGCTCGATGAGATCGAGATGGCCGTTGTGGATGGGGTCGAAGGATCCTGGATAGACGGCAATGCGCTCGCTCATCGCTCCCTTGCCGGCGAGGGGCCGCCACGATGGATCGGCAGGCAGATCAACCGTGCGGGGCGCTCGCACTGAGATTGAACGTGATGACATTGTACGCGGCGTCGGTGACTCGCAGCAGCAGCAAGCCGCCGGGCCCCGGTTCGGCGTCGACCACCAGGGTCTCGGTCTGCGCGTCGAGCAGGCCGTCGGCTGGGCGCGCCGGCTTCCAGACGCCGGCGTCGACGCTGTACACCGCTTCGCGGATCGGGCTGGCGGCGTCATGCACGGTGACCCGCAGCCGCTTGCCGTCGCGCTCGACCGCGACCAGGGCCGGCGGCGTGTGATCGATCACCACCGGCTCGCTGATGCGCTCGGCCGCGAGCGCCTCGGCGGGGTCGTTGGCGTTGCGGTCCGAGGCCACCAGCCGGAAGCGATAGACACCGTCGGGGAGCACGGTCGCATCGAAGCTGTAGTGGTCCTCGTCGACCTCGCCGGCGACCTTGAGCCAGGAAGCGTCGTCGCGCGCCTCGGCCGGCCGGAAGTAGAGATCGAACACAAGCTGGTCGTCATTGGGATCGATGGCGGTCCAGCGCAGCGTCCGGAAGCCCTTCTTCCACAGCGGCTTGGTGCGCCCGGCGCCGTCTTCGAGGGACGGCGTCCCGACCGGCACGAAGATCCCTTCTTTGTTGGGGTGGGCCGGTTCGTAGACCTGGTTGGCGGGATTGAACGTCGCCGGCACCAGGATCTGCCCGGGGTCGAGAGCCCCGAACGCCACGATGCGCGGCGGCAGGTTCTCCTGCTTGTACGAGAGCTCGGTGCCATAGAGGACCGGCGAGGTCCGCTGGCGGCCGTCCGACTCGAGCTCCGCGCGCCACTGCACGAAGCGGCCGCGGGGCAGCGCCCCGAGCTGCATCTCGTGGCTCTCCGCCGAATCCACGCCGCCGTCGGCGCCGCCGCGGCGCTCCAGGGCCTGGGCGGCGGTGGGCGATGGCGACGGTGAGATCCACGGCGACCAGGTGTCGTCCGGGAAGGCTGACATGCCGCTGCGGAACGAGAAGCGCATGCCGGTATCCGCCGGGACGTCGCCGCGCCAGTGGAAGGAGCCGAAGCGGGCCGCCTGGCCGGCATCCAGCGCCGCGCTCAGATAGGTGCCATGGCGCTCGGTCTCGGCGGTGATGCGGTAGAGGGCGGCGCCGTTGGCGGTCACGAAGGCCGGACCCGGATCGCCGGCCAGCAGGGCCACGATCTGGCGGTCGTCGAGCTCCTCGGAGAGCTGCATCTGGCCGCCGGCGTAGGTGTAGAGCTTGCCCTCCACGCCGGTCGCCACCCACAGGCGATCGTTCTGCCAGAGCAGGCCGAACACCGTGTCGGATGGGAAGGTCCAGAGGCTCTCGACCCTGCCGCCGGCGGCGAGCCGCACCAACTCGCTGCGCGGTCCGGTCGCTCCCGGACGGCGGCTGCCGATGGTCGGCGCCTCGCCGGACTCCTCCGCGAGCGGCTTCGGGGCCTTGCGCGCCGGCCGGCCGGCGCCGGGTCCGGCGCCTCCTCCGGGCGCCCCGGGTGTGATCGCAGCACCGGCGGCCGTCGCCCCGCTCTCGCCGCCGGAGCCGGCGACGCCGCTGTCCCTGCCGAGGTCCAGCAGGCTCGCCTCGGAGGAGACCAGCGCCGCGTAGGCGTTGCCGTCAGCTCCGATCGCCAGCGACACGACCTCCGGCTCCTCCCCCTGGAAGAGCGTGCGCGCCCGGCCGTCGCCGCCGAGGCGCAGGATCAGCCCCTTGCCGGCGGTGCCCACCAGGACGTCGCCATCCGGCAGCGGCGCCAGCGCGCGGACGTGCGTGTCGTCGGCGGTCAGGGCGACCTCGCCGTGGCCGCGGGCATCCACCCGGTAGAGCTTGCCCTGGGTGCCGGTGGCGACCAGCAGCCTGCCGGCCGCGTCGCGCGCCAGCGCCCAGATGTAGGTCGCGCCGGGATCGAAGAAGACCGTCCCCTTGCCGTCGGCGATGCGGTAGACCTTGCCATGCGGCGAGGTGCCGGCGAAGACAGTGCCGTCGGGATCGGTCCAGAGGGCGAAGACTTCCGGCTCGGGAGCGACGAACAGCTCCCGGACCTTGCCGTCGGCGTCGATCGCCAGCACCTTGCCGGAGTTGCCGGTGCCGACCACCCAGGACCGCGCCGGCCGTTCGTGGCGGCTCCCCGGTCCGCCAGCCCCGGCGGCCCCGGCGGGCAACGGCGCCGCGGCGAACACGAACGGTTCGCCGATCGTCGCCAGGCGCGCCGCTCGGGGGGCGAGCCGCACGCGGCCCAGGGCGTCGACGCTGATCCCGGTCAGCTTGCCGCCGAGGAAGCCGATGGCGCTCTGGGTCTGGAAGATCCTGACCTGCGTGGCGAGGGTGGCTGGGGCGGCGATCAGTGGCGGCAGCAAGGCCAGGAGCAGGGCCAACCGCCTGCTCACAGCGCCCCCTGGCCGGGAGCAGTGCGAGCCTCGACGGCGCCGGCGACACCGGAAGCGCGGGACGCGGGGGACGCGGGGGCGGACGCGGGGGATGCGGCGGACGCGGCGGACCCGGCGGGCGCGTCGGAGGCGGCGGGCGCGTCGGGCGCCTCGCGCCGCCGCACCTCGAGGTCGATGCGCAGCAGGCCGTCGATCGGGGTCGGCATGGTCTCGTGGCGCTCCTGGACGATGGCGGCGTGCAGCGGCACCGCGCCGCTGTTGTCCGCGGCGCTCCACAGCGAGCGCACCGATCCCGGGAGCTGCGGCATCACCTCGCCGGCCACCGACAGTCCGGCGCCGCCGTAGAAGCCGAGCAGCGTCAGGTCGCGCCGCGAGTGCAGCGAGCGCAGCAGCTGCAGCGCCTGCGCGAAGGTGTTGGGCTCGATCGGCGCCATCGCCAGCCGCGCGGCGTCGGCGCTGGCGCCGTCGCCGACCAGCAGCGAGTAATGCCCGGC
This sequence comes from Thermoanaerobaculia bacterium, assembly GCA_035603475.1. Taxonomy (GTDB): domain Bacteria; phylum Acidobacteriota; class Thermoanaerobaculia; order Multivoradales; family UBA5704; genus JASLEW01. Next base: position 5,259 of record DATNKH010000594.1, on the reverse strand, counting down.
CGGCAGGTCGCGGGGCAGCTGCACCTGGAACGAGTGCCGGAAGCGGTCGCCGCGGTAGGGGAGCAGGTCGAGATGGATGCCGAGCTGGTCGCCGGGATGCACCAGCGTGCGGTCGGCGTGCGCCCCCACCAGGCTCGCGGCGCGGGGCTGCGGCGACTGCTCCACGTCCACCTCGAGGCCCTCGATGCGCACCCGTTCGAGCGGGCTCTGCACCAAGTAGGCGGCCAGCGCCAGCAGGTGGCCGGCCATGGCGGTGCCGGCGTTGTCGCCGTCGAAGCTCTGGTGGATCACCACGTCGCCGTAGGGCGCGAGGCGGAAGCGCGCCACCATCTCGACGTCCTGCGGTCCGCTGGCGTAGCTCGCCGATTCGAGCCCGGCGAGCAGGGTGCTGCCGGCGAGCAGCGGCAGCAGCTCCGGCACGGCGGCGAGCTGCACCCGGAACTGGCGGGAACCCGCGGCGCCGGCGGTGAGCGGCTGCGCCGGGCTGCCGATGCGCAGCACCATCGGGATCGTCGGCGCCTTGGCGCCCAGCCGGCCTTCGATCCCCGCCTTGCGGTCCTGCTCGAAGGCGCCGACCGTCTGGCCGAGATTGGTGATCTTGAAGGAGGTGTACTGGCTCGACAGCACCGTCACCACCTCCGATGCCGCCATCGGCACGCGGATCGGCCCGATCCCCAAGAACGGGTGGCCAAAGGCCAGGATGTGGTCGCCGAGATGATCGGTGACCGTGCCGGTCGCGGCGAGCTGGAAATCGCCGCTCACCAGCACCGCGGCGACCGCGCTGCCGGGCACCAGGTCGGGCGGCCGGGCGCCGGGCGCCGCGGCGGCCCGCCCGGTCGGAGCGACGCTTCCCAGCGCCTGCCGCAGCAGGCCGCGCGACAGCTCGCCGAAGCCGGCGGCCGACCACTCGATGCCCGCCAGCGCGCCCTCGGGCGCATCGCCGAGGCGCGGCCGCAGGCGGGTGAGCTGGCGGGCCAGCAGGTCGGCGGGGATCTTGCCGGCGAGCAGGCCGGCCAGCTCGACCGGCGGCGGCGGCGTGGTGGGCAACGGGCCGCCGAGGGTGGCGAGATTGCGCATCAGGGCGATCGGCGTGATGCCGCACATCGCCTCCTTCGAGAACGGCCAGCCGAAGGACACCGCCCCGGCCAGGCGCCCATCCAGGAACACCGGGCTGCCACTCATGCCGGCCGCCACGCCGCTCGACTCGAGGCCGCGCCCGGAGAGGCGGGCCAGGATGTAGCTCATGTCGGGGCTGATGTTGCGCATCACCCCGATGACCTCGACGTCGAAGCGCTCGGGCTCGCCACCGGCGAACACCGAGAGGCCGTAGCCTCGCTGGCCGACCTTGACCTCGTCGAGGCCGATCGTCGGCAGCGCCTCGGCGGCCGCCGCCGGCGGCGGCCGGACGCCCTGGCGCCCGTCGCCGCCGGGGAGCTCCGCCGCGCTGCCGGCCGGCGGGGTGGGCGGCGCGGGTGACGCGGGGGGCACCGGCTTCGCGGGCGAGGCGGGCGGCGCGGGCGGCGCCGGGACGGCCTCGCCGGACGCGGCCGGCGAAGCAGCCGCCGGACGTGGCGGCAGGGTGCCGGCAAGACAGGCGACGAGCAGGACCGCCAGCCAGGATGCGGACCGGTGTCGCGCGGCTCCCGTGCGCAGCGCCTCGAGAGTGGGGATCTGGATGAGTGGAAGCGAATCGTTCATGGCCGTCTACTCCGTGCAACCTGCAACCTTGCTGTTATCCGTCGGTCAACACAACCTCGCGGCATCCCGAGCTGTTCCCGCCCTGGCGCCGGCGCCGATGAGCGGCAACCTTTCGCGCAACCGCTCGACCGGCAGCCGGCCGGCGCGCAGCACCTCCACCCTCCAGCCGCCCCAGTCGCGCCAGTCGCGGTCGAGGGCGCCGACGGCCTCCTCCTCCGCCGCCGCCGCCGGGGCCGCCGCGGCCACCAGCGTCGAGGGCAAGCCCCCGGGCAGCAGCCCGCCGTCCACCACCATCGCCGGCTCGCCGGCCAGCAGCTCCGCCGCCTGCAGCGGGTCCAGGACCGGCTCGCCGCCGCTGCGGTTGGCGCTGGTGGCGGTCAGGCCGTGTCCCAGCCGCGACAGCAGGCGGACCAGCTGCGGATGGCCGGGGATGCGGATGGCCAGGGTGCCAGTGCCCGCCGCCGCCGGTGGCGCACCCGCCGCTCCGGCGCCGGCGATCGGCAGCACCGCGGTGAGCGGTCCAGGCCAGAACGCCGACAAGGCCTTCAGTATAGGCAGGTTCGGGTCGATTCCCAAGCCCGCCAGCTGCTCGAGACCGGCGATGACCACCGGCAGCGGCTTGCCCCGCTCCCGCCGCTTGATGCGATAGATCGCCTCGACCCCGGCGGCGTTCCCGGGCGGCACCGCGAGCCCGTAGCTCGACTCGGTGGGGATGGCGAGCACGCCGCCGCGGGCGAGCAGCGCCGCGAGCGGCGCGACCGGGTCGTCGAAGCGCCACAGGGGTACGGGCCGGCGGCTCATGCCGGCGCCGGCCGCCGTGCGCCCTTGGTGTCTCGCTCGGCCGGCCGGGGCTCGCGCGCGGCGCCGGCGATCAGCTCCTCGGCATGGGACAGCGACAGCGGCGTCAGCTTGTCGCCGCCCAGCATGCGCGCCACCTCCTCCACCCGGGAGCGCGGCGCCAGCTTCTCCACCTGCACGTCGGTGCGTCCCGCCGCCACCGTCTTGCGCACCCGGAAATGCACGTCGGCGTGGCTCGCCACCTGGGGCAGGTGGGTCACCGCCAGGATCTGGCCGCCGCCGGCCAGGCGCTGCAGCTTGCGTCCGAGCGCGGCCGCCTCGGCGCCGCCGATGCCGGCGTCGATCTCGTCGAAGACCAGCGTGGGCCGCGAGGCCGCCGCCAGCGAGGTGGTGGGTCCTGCCGCGAGCTGCAAGGCCAGGTGGAGGCGCGAGAGCTCGCCGCCCGAGGCGATGCGCGCCAGGGGCCTCGCCTCCTCGCCCGGGTTGGGAGCGAAGAGCAGCGTGACCTGGTCGATGCCGCGCGGCCCGAAGTCGACAGTCTCACCGTCGAGGAGGAGCGGGCTGCCGGCGCGCCGGCGGCGCTCGAGCCGCACCCCCAGGCGTGCGCGGGCGAGACCGAGATCCTCGAGCTCGGCCTCGATGCGCGCGGCCAGCGCCTCGCCCCAGCCGCGGCGTGCCGCGGACAGCGCCAGCGCGGCGTCGCGATAGTCGTCGAGCGCCGCCTCCGCCTTGGCTCGCAGCTCGTCCTGGTTGCCGGCATCGCCTTCCAGCTCGGCGAGCTCGACGGCCATCTCGCCGCGGCGGGCAAGCACCTGCGCCAGGTCGCCGCCGTGGCGGCGGCAGAGGCGCTCGAGCAGGCTGAGCCGCTCCTCGATGGCGTCGAGACGCGCGGGGTCGGCGTCGAGCCCGTCGAGGCGGCGGCTGAGGGCGGTGGCGAGCTCGGTCACCCGGATGCGCGCCTCCTCGAGCTCCGCCGCCCAGGCGGCGGCCGGCGGCTCCCAGCCGGCCACCGCGGCGAGCAGGGCCTGGCTGCGGGCCAGGCGCTCGACGGCAGCCCCCTCCTCGTCGAGCAGCAACGAGAAGGCGGTGCCCAGCGCGCGGGCGATGGCCTCGGCATGCCGCAGCGCCTCTCGTTCCCGGCGCAGCTCCTCGTCCTCGCCGGCGCGCGGCTGCGCCGCGTCGATCTCGCCCGCCTGGAAGCGCAGGAGGTCGATGCGCTCCAGGCGCAGGCGCTCGTCGCCGCTCAGCCGCGCGAGCCGCTCGGCCAGGCGAGCGTGGCTGGCATAGGCCTCGGCCAGGCGGGCGAGGAGCTTCCTGGCTTCCTCGCCGCCGCTGGCGTCCAGCCATTCGCGCTGCAGGTCGCTGGCGAGGAGCTCCATCTCGTCGCGCTGGCCATGGATGCGCAGCAGGTAGGGGGCGAGGTCGCTGAGCAGCCGCAGGGTCGTCGGCTGGTCGTTGACGAACACCCGGTTGCGCCCGTTGTGGCCGATCTCGCGCCGCACCAGCACTTCGGCGGGCGGGGCGGCCCGCGAATCGCCGGCGTGGTCCGCCGCCAGCGGCGCCGCCGCGTCCGGCACCAGCCCCGCCTCCTCGAGCACGCGCCGCCAGCCGTCGCCCTCCGGGGCGAAGACCCCGGAGACCGTCAGCGCCTCGGCGCCGCCGCGGATCAGGTCGGTGCTCGCCCGGGCGCCCGCGAGCAGGAACAGCGAGTCGACGACGATCGACTTGCCGGCCCCGGTCTCCCCGGAGAGAACGTTCAGCCCCTCGCCGAAGCTCACCGAAGCCTCGGCCAGCACTGCCAGATTGCGGACGTGGAGCTCGCGGAGCACGAAAGAGGTAGGCGCGGAGAGGCACCCGGGTCGTTCCACCGCAGTCTACCAGAAGGCTAAAGGGATCCGAGATCGCTCCTGGAGCCCCAGGCGCGATACACGATGCACTGCAGGCTACGAATGCCAAGCCCCGAGGCGCCGGGAAGGCGCCAAGCCAGAGGCGCCATGCGCGATGGGGCCCTCGCCGAGGAAGCGCATCACCTGGATGGCGTCGACCTGCGCCAGACGGTGGCAGAGGCGTACGGCCATCTCCACCTCCGCCGACCAGACGGCGCAGCGCTCCCGCGACGGGTCGCGGGGATCCTCCTTGCCGAGCGCCGAGGCGACATAGGCGCTGTGGCTGCAGACCTGGCGCGCCCAGCAGGACTGGCAACGCGAGCCGGGCGCATCCGGCGTGGACGGACCTTCCAGCCGCATCCACAGCTGCTCCGGGAGGAGCCGGGGATCGAGGCTCTCGACCCGCGCGAACGGCCGGCCGTGGCCGCGCACCGTGAGCTCGCTGCCGCGTCCGGCACGCGTCGCGGCGGCCTCGCGGCGCCGCAGGCGCCGGACGATGCGGATCAGGGGTTGGAACTCGACCGGTGAGCCGCCGGCCTCGAGCTCGGCGCAGGTCTCCTCGTAGATCGCATACAGGTCCTGCCGGTACTCGCGGAGCCGCGCCGCCGGCCAGGCGAAGTCGGAACGGCGGGCGGCACCGCCCTCCTCGAGACGGATGGCGTCGAGCCGGCGGATGCCAATCGTCTTGGCCCAGCGCCAGAGCTCGATCAGGCGGGTCGGTCCGTCGAGCATGCACTGCACGGTCAGGAGCGCCGGCGTAGGCGCCAGCGGCGGCGCCGGCGGTGCCGGCAGCAGGGGCAGGAGGAAGCGCGGCGGCGAAGCGGGCGGCGGGGGCGTGCCTGCGGGACCGATCCGCCTCTCCTGCTCGAGCAACAGC
>DATNKH010000593.1:0-4319 GCA_035603475.1 Thermoanaerobaculia bacterium | reverse complement strand
GGGGGAGGGCAGTCGGCCGCGGATCGCCTGGGGAAGGGCCTTCCTGGCGCTGGCCCTCGCCGTCGAGCTGTTCATCGACCTGCTCCACGGCCCGCTGCGCGGCGACCAGACCGCCCCGACGACGGCGATCGTGGCGGCGGCCTTGCGGCTCACCGGGCCGGACGAGGCGGTGTTCGACGACAAGGGCGATGCGGTCTTCCGCCGCCGCGCCTTCGTCCCGGTGCTCGAGGACATCACCCGGGAGGCGATGGCCGAGGGCCGCATCGCCGACACCATCCCGGAGGCGATCCTCGCTCATCACGTCTGCGTCGCCACCCTGGCCAGCCGGCGCCTGCCGCCGCGGGGCAAGCGGTTCCTCGACGCCAACTTCCTGCCGGTGGGACCGGTGCGGGTCTGCGGCCGCTGGCTGCCGGGCGCCGCCGGCCAGCCACCCTATCCGGCAGTCGTGTTCCAGGTCGAGATCCCCGGCCGCTACACCATCCTCGGCGGCGGCGGCGGCCCGGCGCGCGGCCGTCTCGACGCCGTGGAGCTCACCGCGCCGCGCGACCTCGCCGCCGGGGTCCACGTCTTCGCGCCACGCTCACCGCCGCCCTGGGCGCTGCTCTGGGCGCGGGCTGCGGAGCGGGGGTTCTCGCCGTTTCAGCCGGCGCCAGCCGCGCCGCGGCGCTGATCGGGAGGAACGAGTGGAGCTTCGATGACGGGTCCCGACCGCACCCGCGCCGCGGCGCGCCGGGCCTGGTGCGTCCGCGCCTCCTCGGCGGCGTGGGGCCTGGCGCTCGCGGCGGCGATGGCGAGCACGCTGCAGCGCCCCGCGCCACCCGGCCAGCTCCCGGGAGCGATGAAAGCGATGGGGCTCGATGCCGCCGGACCCTTCCTCCAACTTGCGGCCCTCATCCTCGTCCCCTTCGCCGGCGCGCTCGCCGGCGCGCTGCTCGTCCGCCACCTCGCCGGGGCACCGCGGTGGATGCCGGCCACCTTCTGCATCGCCCTCGCCAGTGCGCCGCTCACGCTGCTCGCGGGCGGCGGCCTGGCTGCCGTCCTGCTGCACGGCGTCATCGCCGCCGCGGCGCTGGGCGCCCGGTGGGTTCAGCCCAGGCGCGACGAAGGCGCCGGCGGCGCTCCGGGTAACGCCGGACCGGCGCCGGACGACCGGCGTGGAGCCCCGCCGGCACCCCGCCGAGACCTCCGCTCGGGGTTCTCGCGCTGCGACCTGCTGCTGATTCCGTCCGTTCTCACCTGTTACTTCGCGATCCTCGACCTGGCACCGGCCGGGACCCGGCCGGTGACCTGCTTGCTCGCCGCGGCCGTTCTCATGCTCGGCATCCGCGCTGCCGCCGGCCGCATCTCCTCGCTGCGCCGCCCGGGATTGGCGCTGGCGCCGGTGCCGCTGGCAGTGCTGCTGCAGTTGCAGTGGCTGCCGGCCGGCGCCGCCGCGATCGCGGCGCTGGCTTGGATCGCGGCGGCGCCGCTTGCCGTCGCCATCCTGCTGCGCACGCCCGTCGCGGAGAAGTGGTTGCGCACCCTCGTGGCGCTGGCGATCTACCCGCTCTTCGCCTTGGCCTATCCATTGGCTCTGCTCGGCATCGACTCGCCGGTCGGCCTCGACTTCTACGAGGACGGTCACGAGCTGCTTCCCGCTGCCGAGATGCTGCACGGCAAGCGGCCGTACGCCGACATCGTGCCGCCGCACGGCCTCGTCAGCGACGGGGCCCTCGACCTCCTCGTCATGAGGAGCGGTCACACTTCGACCGGTGACCTCCTACGAGTGCGCCGGGTGGCCCGATGCGTCGTCTTCCCGGCGATTTATGCCGTCGCCCTGGCGGCTACCGGCGCGGCGGAGGCGGGGCTCCTCGCGGTCCTGCTGTCGATCGCCCTCTTTCCGGGCATGGGGCTGCGGCCGGCGATGGCGCTCTTCGTGCTGGCCGGCGCGGTCACCGCGACACGCCGCCGATCGCTGCCCTGGCTCGCCGGCACCGGCGCCGGCGCCGTCCTGGCCTTCGTCGATTCGCCGGACTTCGCGGTCTATTCCTCGATCGTCGCCGCCGTCGCCGCGCTGCGGTCGATACGCCACCGGCGGGGATCGGCCGCGAGCGGCAGAACGCCGGGTACCCACTACCCAACGCTAGGCCCGCTGGCTCCCATCGGCGCGCTCGCCGCCGGCGCGACCCTGGCGGCGGCGGCGATCCTCGCTACATTCGCCGCGATGGGGTTCGCCGGCGCGTTCCTGCGCACCACCTTCCTCGAGCTCCCTCGCGCCGGGCAGGCCTACGTCATCGGCCCGCTGGCCGGCCCGGATTGCCTGCGGACGCTTGCCACCTCGCCGGCGTCATGGGTGCAGCCGCAGTGCGTCACCGCGCTGGTCTGGTTCCTCGCCGTCGTCGCCACCGCGGCAGCCTTCGCCCGTGCGCCGCTGGCGGCGGGGCGCGGCGACGGCGTCTGGCTGATCGGCCTGTGGATCGCACTCGCAGGGGCCTCCTATGCCGAGCGGCGTCATGTCTACGCCAGCTTCGCCATGGCCGCTTTTCTCGTCAGCGGGCTGTTCCTGCTGGCACGCCAACGAGCGCGCTGCGCCGCGGTGGCGCTCGCCCTGGTCGTCGCCTGGCTCGCCAATCCCCTGGGCCACGTCTTCGCCCTGGCGACGCCGCTGCGCGCGAGCAGCCGCGCGACGGTGGCAGGCGCCACCGAGATCGGGTCCATCCCGCGGTGCCGGGGCGTCCTGCTCGATCCCGCCTTGCGGCCGGCCACCGAATCCGTGGCGCGCTTCGTCGGCGGGCGCCTCCGGGCTGGCGAGACCTGGTTCGACTTCACCAATCACTCGGTCCTGTATTACCTCTTCGATCGCCACTGCCCGATGCGTCATCTGGAGATTCCTTTCGTCGAGAGCGCGGCGGCGCAGCGCGAGGTCGTGGCCATGCTCGAGCGGGACCACTCCGTTCGGGCCGCCCTGGTCGCCTTCCCTGACTGGTTCACGGCCATCGACGGCGTTTCCAACCAGGTGCGCGCCCCGCTCATCTGGCGCTACCTCGAGGAGCATTTCACCCCCGCCTTCGCCGATCACGGGGTCGTCTTCTGGATCCGCAGATGACCGGCGGTCCGGTAACGATGTCCTGGCCCGCTCGCCCAGCTTGCCCGCGAGACCCCGAGCCGTGATGATGTAGGGGCCACCCGGGCGTGGCAGAGACCGAGGCGGGAGCCCGAGGAGGACCTGGACCATGAGCATGACGAGCATCAATCCGGCGACCGACGAGACCACGCGCACCTACGACGAGATGCCGCCGGCCGAGGTCGATTGCGCGATCGAGGCGGCTCATGCCGCCTTCCGCGAGTGGCGCGGCGCCGGCTTCGCCGAGAGGGCGGAATGCCTGCGGGCGGCGGCGCGGCTGCTGCGCGAGCGTCGCCAGGCCTACGCGGAGCTGATGACCCGCGAGATGGGCAAGGTCCTGGCGGGCGGCCTCTCCGAGGTCGACAAGTGCGCCTGGGTCTGCGAGTTCTACGCCGAGCAGGCGGCGGCCTTCCTCGCCCCCGAGCCGGTGGCGACCGACGCCGGCCGCAGCTATGTCGCCTTCGAGCCGCTCGGCGTGGTGCTGGCGGTGATGCCCTGGAACTTCCCGTTCTGGCAGGTCTTCCGCTTCGCGGCGGCGGCGCTGATGGCGGGCAACGCCGGCCTCTTGAAGCACGCCTCCAACGTGCCGGGCTGCGCCCTCGCCATCGAGGAGGTCCTGCGCGACGCGGGGCTGCCCGCGGGCCTGTTCCGCGCACTGCTGGTGCCGTCCAGGGACGTCGCCAGGGTGATCGAGCACCCGCGGGTGGTTGCCGTCACCCTGACCGGCAGCACCCCGGCCGGCCGCGAGGTGGCCGGCAAGGCCGGCTCGCTGATCAAGAAGACCGTCCTCGAGCTCGGCGGCAGCGACGCCTACCTGATCCTCGAGGACGCCGACCTCGACGCGGCGGTCGCCACCTGCGTCGACAGCCGGCTGATCAACAGCGGCCAGAGCTGCATCGCGGCGAAACGCTTCCTCATCCCGCGGGGCCTTGCCGCGGACCTCGAGCAACGCTTCGTGGCGGCGATGCGCGCCAAGGTGGTCGGCGACCCGATGCGCGAGGGCACCGACGTCGGACCGCTGGCGCGCCGCGACCTGCGCGACCAGCTGCACCAGCAGGTCGAGGCCAGCCGCCGCGCCGGCGCCCGCTGCCTGCTCGGCGGCGAGCTGCCCGCCGGGCCGGGCGCCTTCTACCCGCCGACCGTGCTCGCCGACGTCGCTCCCGGGATGCCGGCCTACGACGAGGAGCTCTTCGGGCCGGTGGCGGCGTTGATCCCG
>DATNKH010000592.1:0-2644 GCA_035603475.1 Thermoanaerobaculia bacterium | reverse complement strand
CCGGGGCCGCGGCGCCGTAGTCCCACTGCCGGCCGGTGCCGCCGTAGTCCTCGGCGAGCAGGGACGCCGCGACGCCGCGCCCGGACGCGCCGGCCCCGGGCGACCCGGGCGAGCCGCCGGAATCGGTCGCGCGCCCGGAGGCAGCGGTCTCCTGCGAGCCGCCCGTCCGGGGCGCGTCGAGCAGCAAGCCCCAGCAGTCCGCGAACGGGGCCGCCGCGGCCAGGTCGTGGGTGCGCAGCGCCTTGATCGCCCGCGCGGCGAAGGGGCGCACCGCCGCGGCCGCCTCGTCGCCGCTGAACTGCAAGAGGTCGAGACCGACGGCCGCCGCCATCTCCTCGACGAACGCGGCGTCAGGGTTCACGAACACGCCCACCAGCAGGACCCGCGGCGCCGCCGCGCGCACCGCCGCCGCGAGCTCCCGCGCCCGCTCGGCGCCGACGAAGCGCGGGCTGCCGGGCCAGAAGTTGAGCCCGAGGAAGTCGGCCCCCAGCTCGGCGCTGAGCAGCGCGTCCCCGGGATCGGTCACCCCGCAGATCTTGACCGCGACTCGACGTGGCATTGCTCACCCGCCCCTCGGTTGCGCCGCGCCGCAACAGGACCGCTCATTCCGCGGCGCCGGGCCCTGGCGCCCGCCGCGAGCGCATGGAGCAACCGGAGACGAGCGGAGTCTACCGCACCGTCCGAGGGTGGTCGGGGGCGGTGTACCGGTGTACGCCTTGCACCGTTGCCTCTCAGGGGGTAGTGGGTCAGTCTCCCTCGACCTCCCTTTGGGCGAGGGGCCCAGGCTCCTGCGGCGTATGACTTTGGCCCCTCGCCCAAAGGGAGGTCGCGGGAAACTGACCCACTACCCCTCAGGGCGGCGATGCCGGGACCAGGCCGATCTGCTGATAGAGAGACAGGAAGTCGAACGAGTTCCAGCCTTCCTGGATCTGGCCGTCCCGAACCCGGGCCATGCACATGCCCCAGAAATCGATGCGCGCCGAGGTCGGCTCGATGCCGGGGCCGGGGCCGGGGCCGAGATGAGCGCCGGTGACGTGGCAATGCGCCGCGACCATCTCGCCCTCGGTCACGATGCGCTCGACGCGCACATGGATGTCCGGGAACGCCCGCCTGAAGTCCTCGAAGAAGGGCTTGAACTCCGCCGGGCCGACGATCGGGCGGCCGTCCGGCGAGGGGAGGCCATGGAACATCGCCTCTGGAGCCATGAGGCGATCGATCGCCTTATCGTCGCCTTCGTTCCAGATCTGTTGGAACCAGGCGTGAACGAACTCTCGAGGTGAAACGGTCATGGCGGCTCTCCTTTCGCGGACGAGGTCCCCGGTCGTGGCAGGCGAGGGTGGCTCCACCTCCGGCCATGCCGCCGGTTCAGTTGGGCCGGGGCCCGAGGGACAGGGAGTTCGACACCAGGTGGCCGGGCCAGGTAGCCGGGTACCTCTTCATTGTGGGGGCGTCCCACTCCACGGTGAGGAGAGTCGGACGCAGCGGCGCACCGGGCTCGAGAAGCGGCGAGAACCCGCGCGCCGGAACATCGACCTGGTAATGGATCATGTGGGCGAAGCGGATGCGTAAGGAGTAGGAGGAGCCAGAGCGCAGCGGCACCATGTAGGCATCGATCCTGCCGCCGACGTTGACGTGCGCCGGGTCGAAGAAATGGCCCTTCATCACCCGGTCGCCCTCCCTGACCGTGAACGTCAGTTGGTAGGGAAAGAAGCCCCCCCCGTCGCAGCTACCCAGGTAGATCCAGAGATCGTCGGCCGAGACGTTCTGGAAGACCACCTCCACCTCCTCGTCCGACGCCGGCGAGCGCCCGACGATCAGATGCACCGGGCTGGCCTCTGCCGCCGCGGCCGGCGGCGCGGTCGGCGAGGAGCCAGGAGCGGCTCCCGCCACCAGGAGCCCGAGCATTGCCATCGTCAAGAGTGAGATTCCCCGCATGTGGTCTCCTCGTCCATGCCCTGCACCGTGGCCACAGATGACCAAGGGGCGCCTGCAAGCTCCGACTGCTCACTGTACGCCATTCCCGAGCTGCAGCGGCGTTGCGATCGAGCGAGGTGGAGGGCGCCATCACCTCGACGGGCAAGACCGGAGGTCGTAGCACGACTGGCACGACTGGCACCACTCCGGGGTTGACGGGAGGATGGCGACGGAGTAAACTTAGTCCTCTCAGTTTAGTTTATAGGAGCTCCTCATGATCAAGATCAACATTCACGAAGCCAAGACCCATCTCTCGAGGCTGGTCGATCAGGCAGCCAAGGGTGAAGCCTTCGTGATCGCCAAGGCAGGCAAGCCGCTGGTCAAGGTGGCGGCGCTGGATTCCCCGGCCGCGCCGCAGCGGCTGGGCTTCATGGCCGGCGAGATCGCCGTGCCCGATGACTTCGACCGCATGGGCGAGGCAGAGATCGCGGCCCTGTTCGGACATGGGGAATGAAGCTGCTCCTCGACACCCAGATCCTGCTCTGGGCGGCCGGCGAGCCGAAGCGCCTCTCCGCGGCGGCGCGCAAGCTCCTGCTCGACCCGCACCATGAGCTGCTCTTCAGCACCGCCAGCCTCTGGGAGATCGCGATCAAGAGCACGCTGGGACGCGAAGACTTCCAGGTCGAGCCTCGCGTGCTGCGGCGCGGCTTGCTCGACAATGGCTATGCCG
>DATNKH010000591.1:0-3478 GCA_035603475.1 Thermoanaerobaculia bacterium | reverse complement strand
CCGCCGCTGGAGGCGACGGCTCCCCCGGCTCCCACGCACTGCGGGAGATCCGCGCCGAGCCCGCCGGCCCCGCTGCTCATGGCGGCCCGGAGAGCCTGGTGATCGGTGCGCTCGTCACCCACGACGAGGTGAGCACGTCGGACCTGGTGCGGCGGCTCATCCCGGGGCTCGCCGCGCTGGCCGCCGGCATCGGCGACGCGCAGGTCCGCAACCGCGGCACCATCGGCGGCTCGCTCGCGCATGCCGACCCGGCGGCCGACTATCCGGCGGCCGTGCTGGCGCTGGGGGCGACGATCGAGACCGACCGCCGCCGCATCCCGGCCGACGACTTCTTCACCGGCCTCTTCACCACCGCCCTGGCGGCCGACGAGATCATCACCGCCGTGTCCTTCCCGGTGCCGGAGCGCTCCGCCTATGCCAAGTTCCCGCACCGGGCTTCCAAGTACGCGCTGGTCGGCGTCATGGTGGCCAAGCCCCGGGGATCGGTCGCGGTGCGCGTCGCCGTGACCGGAGCCGGTCCCAAGGCGTTCCGCCTCCCGGCCTTGGAGGCGGCGCTCGCCGCGCGGTTCACTCCCGACGCCGCTGGCCGCGGGCCCATCGCCGGCGTCGCGCCCGGGGACCTCAGGTCCGACGGCGAGGCGAGCGCCGAGTACCGGGCGCATCTCGTCACGGTGATGGCCCGGCGCGCCATCCAGGCTTGTCTCTGATTTGGACCTGCCGCGGAGCGTCGAGGACACGCGCCGGCTCCTCGCCGCCGGGCGCTACGTCGCCGACGAGAGCCTGGCGACCGCCGTCTTCCTGGCGCTGAAGCTCGGCCGGCCGCTGCTGCTCGAGGGCGAGGCGGGCGTCGGCAAGACCGAGGTCGCCAAGGTCCTCGCCGAGACGCTGGGGCGGCAGCTCATTCGCCTGCAGTGCTACGAGGGCCTCGACGCCGCGGCGGCCCTCTACGAGTGGAACTACCCCCGCCAGATGCTCGAGATCCGGCTGGCCGAGCTCGGCGGCGAAGCGGGGGCCGAGGGTCGCGCGCGGCTCGCCCGCGACATCTTCGACGAGCGCTTCCTGCTCAAGCGCCCGCTGCTGCTGGCGCTCGAGCCGGCGGCCGCGGGGGCGCCGGTGCTGCTGATCGACGAGCTCGACCGCACCGACGAGCCGTTCGAGGCGTTCCTGCTCGAGATCCTGAGCGATTTCCAGGTCACCATCCCGGAGCTGGGCACGGTGCGCGCGGCCTCGCCGCCCCTCGTCGTGCTCACCTCCAATCGCACCCGCGAGATCCACGACGCGCTCAAGCGGCGTTGCCTCTATCACTGGATCGGCTATCCGGACGCGGCGCGCGAGCTGGCGATCCTGCGCCTGCGCGCCCCCGGGCTCGCCCAGGCGCTCGCCGAGCAGGTGGTCGGCTTCGTGCAGCGGCTGCGCACGGCCGACCTGTTCAAGCTGCCGGGCGTCGCCGAGACCATCGACTGGGCGCACGCGCTCGCCGCTCTCGACCGCACCGCCCTGGACGCCGACACCGTCGACGCGACGCTCGGCGTGCTGCTCAAGTACCAGGACGACATCGAGAAGACCGCGGGCCGAGCGGTGCGCGAGATGCTGGCCGGGTAGCCGGCCGGCGACGACGCGGAGCGAGCCCGCGAAGCGAGCCGAGGACGGACGGCCGATGACGCTCCAACCCTACGACGCGGCGCCGACGCCGCCCTCGAAGCTGGCGGAGAACGTCGTCCACTTCACCCGGCTGCTGCGCCGGGCCGGCCTGCGCCTTGGGCCGGCGAGCGCGCTCGACGCCCTGGCCGCCGCCACCGCCGTCGACGTGCTCCATCGCGGCGAGCTCTACTGGGCGCTCCACGCGGTGCTGGTCAAACGTCCCGAGGACTTCGACCTCTTCGACCAGGCGTTCCGGCTGTTCTGGCGCGATCCGCTGGGCGGCGATCCCGCCCTCGCGCTGCTACTGCCGCACCTCCGCCTGCCGCGGGCGCGCACGCTGTCGCGGCGGCTCGCCGAGGCCTGGCACCGCGGGGCGGCCTCGCCGCCGGGCGACCGCACTCGCCGCTCGGAGGCAGGTGAGCGCGCCGAGGTCGACGCCGCGCTCACCTTCTCCGCCGACGAGGTGCTGCGCAGCCGCGACTTCGAGCAGATGAGCGCCGCCGAGCTCGCCCGGGCCAGGCGCATCGTCGCCGCCATGGCGGTCGCGCCGCGGCCGGTGCGCACGCGGCGGTTCGCGCCCGATCCCCATGGCGGCCAGATCGACCTCGCGCGCACCGCGCGCGACAGCCGCAAGACCTTCGGCGACCTGGCGCCGCTGCGCTTCCGCTCGCGCGTCCGGCGGCCGCCGCCGCTGGTCGTGCTGTGCGACATCTCGGGCTCGATGGGGCGCTACTCGGAGATGCTGCTGTGCTTCCTCCACGCCCTGCTCGCCGCTCGCGGCCGCGTCCACGCTTTCCTCTTCGCCACCCGCTTGACGCCGGTGACGCGGCTCCTCCGCCGCCGGGACCCAGACGAAGCGCTGGCGCTCTGCGGCCGGCAGGTCGTGGACTGGGCGGGAGGCACCCGCCTGCGCGCCTGCCTGCGCGAGTTCAACCGCGCCTGGTCGCGGCGCGTCCTCGGCCACGGCGCGGTCGTGCTGCTGGTCACCGACGGTCTCGACCGCGACCCCGGGCCGGGCCTCGCCGCCGAGGCCGACCGCCTGCACCGTTCCTGCCGCCGGCTGGTCTGGCTGAACCCCCTGCTGCGCTGGCCGGGCTTCACGCCGCGCGCCCAGGGAGTGCGTGCGCTCCTGCCCCATGTCGACGAGCACCGCCCGGTCCACAACCTCGACAGCCTCGAAGCCCTCGGCCGCGCCCTGGCCCGGCCGGCACGGACACGAGGTGTGCGAGAATGATCCACTTCAGGCGGCGCGCGAGGCCGGCAGGCGGCATCGCCGGCATGCGATAGCGGCTCGGTCAAACCTTCCCCTGGTCCGCACGTAACTGGTCCGGTACACGGTTGGCTCGAGAGCAGGGGCGCGACGAGCCTGGACGCCGTTCGCCTGCTGCCGAAAAACGCCGACGAACGTCGAAGAGCTCCGAAGAGTGCCGAAGAGCGCCGAAGAACCATCGATCATGACCACCGACCGCAGCGCCATCGAAGGCTTGCGCATCGAGCGCCAGGGCGACCCTCGGCCGGCGTCGCGGCGCGGGCGCTGGCTCGTCGCCGCGGCGGCGCTGCTGGTCCTGGCGTTGGCCGTCGGCGGCTGGCTGTCGCGGCCGAACGCCCTGCCGGTGCGGGTGGCCGTCGTCCACGAAGCCGCCGGCGCGGCGGCGGGCGCCGTGCTCAACGCCACCGGCTACGTCACGGCACGCCGGCAGGCCACCGTCTCCTCGAAGATCACCGGCAAGGTCGCCGAGGTGCTGATCGAGGAGGGGATGGAGGTCCGGCAGGGACAGCTGCTGGCGCGCCTCGACGCCAAGACCCAGGGCGCCGCGCTGGCGCTCGCCGAGGCCCA
>DATNKH010000590.1:0-2099 GCA_035603475.1 Thermoanaerobaculia bacterium | reverse complement strand
GGCTGCCCTGGCGGCGCGACGCGCCGTGGGATCCGCCGCACGGCCCGAGCGCTGGGCGGGCTGGATCGGCGCGCTGCGGATGCGGGACGACGCCCGCGAGCAGGAGATCGCCGAGCAGGCCGCGGCGCCGGTCTCCGGCGGGCTGGTCAACCCGCTGGCGCTCTGCCGCGCGGTCGACGCGCTGCTCGCGCCGGACAGCGTCATCGTCGCCGACGGCGGCGATTTCGTCGGCACCGCCGCTTACATCCTGCGGCCGCGCGCGCCGCTCTCCTGGCTCGACCCCGGGGTCTTCGGCACTCTCGGCGTGGGCGGCGGCTTCGCCATCGGCGCCAAGCTCTGCCGGCCGGGCGCGGACGTGTGGATCCTCTACGGCGACGGCTCCTCAGCCTACAGCCTGGCCGAATTCGACACTCTCGCCCGCCACGGGCTGCCGGTGATCGCGGTGGTGGGCAACGACGCCGGCTGGTCGCAGATTGCCCGCGAGCAGGTGGAGATGCTGCACGACGACGTCGGGACGGTGCTGGCGCGCACCGACTACCATCGCGTCGCCGAAGGCTACGGCGGCCGCGGGTTGTCGGTCGCGCGTCCCGAGGACGTCGCGCCGGTGCTCGCCGAGGCGCTCCGCCTGGCGCGCGCCGGCTCGCCGGTGCTGGTCAATGCCCTGATCGGCAAGACCGAGTTCCGCAAGGGCTCGATCTCCATCTGAGCTAGTGCCCCGTCTCAGAGATTCGCATCCTTATTCGCCGGCCCTCCGGCCCCCTGGCGGCGTTGCGCCTCCTCGACATAGTCTCGGCTATGCCTGCGTCGGCGCGCCTGGCCAGGAGCCCGGATGGCTCGGCGACTAATGATGCGAATCTCTGAGACGGGACACTAGCGCCGTGCGCTTGCCCGGGATCAGCGCCACGGGCGTCGCGGGCGGCACGAGCGGTGCGGGCAGCGCGGGCGGCGTCGGCATCGCGGACGGCGCGCCTCGCACCGACGGCATGAGCGGCCGGAGCCTGGCGGGCGCCGTGGGCGGCGCTTGCTTGGCGGGCCTGGTGCTGGCCGCGGGCGTCGTCCTGCGCTTCTGGAACCTCGGCGACCAGGTGCTGGGCGGCGACGAGCTGCACGCGGTGCGCGCCGCCCTCTCCCAGCCCTTGCCG
Source organism: Thermoanaerobaculia bacterium (assembly GCA_035603475.1). Lineage (GTDB taxonomy): Bacteria > Acidobacteriota > Thermoanaerobaculia > Multivoradales > UBA5704 > JASLEW01. The sequence continues at coordinate 957 of DATNKH010000590.1, read as the reverse complement.
GCGCTGCTCACCACCTACCAGCTGGCCGACAGCTGCATCCCGCTGACCGCCCTCGACCGGTGGCTGCTCGACCGCGGCGTGGCGCTCGACGAGTGGCTGCTGCGGCTGCCGGTGCTGGCGAGCGGGCTCGCGGCGCTGGTGCTCCTACCGCTGCTGGTCCGCCGCCGCCTGCCGCCTGCCGCCTGGCCGTTCTTCGGCGCCCTGGTGGCGACCTCGCCGCTGCTCGTCCTTTACAGCCGCATCGCGCGCTCCTACATGCCCGCCACCCTGCTCAGCTTCGCGGCGATCATGGCGTTCGACCGCTGGTGGACGCCGGCGCGGACGAGCGCGCCGGCCAGCGCCGGCGAGGCTCGCGCGGCCGATGCGCCCAGGGGGGCGGCTGCCGCCATCGCCTACGTCGTGCTGGCGGCGCTCGCGATGTGGTTCCACCTCGGCACCGCGCCGATCGTCGTCGCACCGCTCGTCTTCGGCGCCGTCGAGCTGGCGCTGGGCGGCGAGCGCGGCGACCGCCGGGAGTGGCCCTGGCGCCGGCTCGCGGCCCTCGGCGCGGCGGCTGCCGGGCTGGCGGCCGCCTGCGCGCTGTTCCTGGTGCCCGCCTATCCCTCGCTGGCTCGCCTGATCGCCGCCAAGCGCCAGCCCCAGGAAGTGCCCGCCGCGACCTGGTGGGGGGTGCTGCAGCTGCAGGCGGGCGCCCGCGCCGGCCAGCGGCTGCCGGCGCTGCTGTTCTGGGCGGCAGCGCTGGCCGGGCTTGCCGCCCTGCTGCACCGGCGCCGCCGGCTGGGACTCTACCTGCTGGCCCTGGTGCTGGCGCAGCTGCTCGGCATCCTGGCGCTGTCGCCGCTGGGCCTGGCCCGCTTGCAGGTGCTCGACCGTTACCTGCTGCCGGCGCTGCCCGTGGTCCTGCTCTGGGTGGCGGCCGGGCTCGCCCATCCGTGGTGGCCGCGGCAGGGCAGGCTC
>DATNKH010000589.1:0-16504 GCA_035603475.1 Thermoanaerobaculia bacterium | reverse complement strand
CAAAGTCCGCCGCCCCGCAGCCCCGGCCCCTCGCCCAAAGGGAGGCGGAGGGAACAGGCCACCCCTACCTGGAATCCCGGGGCGATACAATGGCGGCGGAGGGGACGCGGAGTGCACGGAATGCAAGACTGGTGGATCCTGATCCCGCTCGTCGCGATCCTGGGGGCGAACGTCCGCCGCTTCATGGTCTTCCAGGCGAAGCAGCGGCAGCTCGGCGCGTCGACCAAGGAGCTGGAGCAGGACGTGGCCGCGCTCGTCAAGGCCAAGGCCGAGCTGACCGAGCGAATCCAGAACCTGGAAACCATCGTGGTCAGCCAGACCTGGGGGGTGCTCCAGGACCGCGGGCTCCCTCCCGCCGAGAGAGAGCTGAGGGTGGCCACGGTCGCCCACCGCGAGATGGGTCCTCCGGACGCCGCCGCCGCCAACCAGCACCGCGCCGAGCAGCTCGCCAACCGCCTGAAGTAGCCGCCGGCGCCTGCCCGCCAGGGTTGACGCATGCGGTACAGTGGCGGCATGGAGAAGGGAGCGCGCACCGGAGCGCCAACCGCGAAGGGCCGTGGCGCCGTCCAGAACCCGGCCAACCGCTTCGAGCGCCTGCGCGTCGAGATCGACCCCGAGGTCCACGTCGCCGCCCCGAGCGCCCCCGGCGCGGCCGGCGCGATCGACCCGGCCGACGGGGCCGACGCGATCGGCGCGGAGGAGGGCGGGCGGGTCGCGACCGAGTTCCTGCGCGACACCTCGCGCTCCCTGATCACCCACAACGACAGCCCCGACATCCCCTTCTCCGTCTCGCTGAACCCGTACCGCGGCTGCGAGCACGGCTGCATCTACTGCTACGCCCGCCCGACGCACGAGTACCTGGGCTTCTCGGCAGGCCTCGACTTCGAGAGCCGCATCATGGTCAAGGAGGACGCGCCGCGGCTGCTGCGCCGCGAGCTCGCCTCGCCGCGCTGGCAGCCGCAGACGCTGGTGATGAGCGGCGTCACCGATCCCTACCAGCCGGTCGAGCGTCGCCTCGGCATCACGCGTGGCTGTCTCGAGGTCCTCGCCGCGGCGCGCCAGCCGGTCGCGGTGATCACCAAGAGCGAGCTGGTGACCCGCGACCTCGATCTGCTGGTCGAGCTCGCCAGGCACCAGGCGGCGCGGGTCTTCCTATCCATCACGACGCTCGACGGCGAGCTGGCACGACGCATGGAGCCGCGCGCATCCCATCCGCGCGAGCGGCTGAAGGCGGTGGCCCGGTTCGCCGCCGCCGGGGTGCCGGTGGGGGTGATGGTGGCGCCGGTGGTGCCGGCGATCACCGATCACGAGATCCCGGCCATCCTCGAGGCGGCGGCCGCCGCCGGCGCCCGCGCGGCCGGTTACGTCATGATGCGGCTGCCCGGGGCGGTCGCCGGCCTGTTCGAGGCCTGGCTCGAGCAGCACTTCCCGGACCGCCGCGAGAAGGTGCTGCATCGCATCCGCGAGCTGCGCGGCGGCCGGCTGAACGATCCCCGCTTCGGCAGCCGGATGCGGGGAGAGGGCATCTTCGCCCAGCAGATCGCCGCGCTCTTCGCCTCCGCGCGCCACCGCCACGGCCTCGATCAGCCGCTGCCGGAGCTGTCGGCTGCCGCATTCAGGCGCCCCGGCCCGACCGCAGCGGACCAGCCGGCCGCCGCGCAGCTGTCGCTGTTCGGCTGACCCCGCGGCGCCCTCTCCCGGCCCCGCGAACCGTTCCTTGGAGACTGCCATGATCGCGATGATCGCCAATGCCCAGCGCCGCACGATCCCTGCGCGGGCCGCCCGCGCCGCCCGCGCGGTCCTCGCCGCCCCTGCCGCGACGGCCACGTCTGCCACGATCGCCTCGATTGCCGGGATGGCCACGATCGCCGCGATGGCCGCGATGGCCGCCCTGCCGGCGATGGCCTCCTCCGCCGCCCCCGAGGACATCCTGCCTACGCCCGCGAACATCGTCGCCCGTCACGTGCCGCCGATCCCGCGCACCGCGGTCGAGGCGCTGCAGCCTTACGAGAACATGCGCAGCGCCGGCTTCGCCGACTGGCATCCGCGCGAGCGGCGCCTGCTGGTGCTGACGCGGTTCGCCCAGGCCGTCCAGCTGCACGAGGTGGCGATGCCGCTCGGTGACCGCACCCAGCTCACCTTCTACGATGAGCCGGTGACCGCCGGCGCGTACCGGCCGAGCGACCCGTCGCAGATCGTGGTCTCGGTCAACGCCGGCGGCGCCGAGAACTACCAGCTGCTGCTGCTCGACCGCCGCGGCGGCCGCGCCACCCGCTTCAGCGACGGCGTGCACCGCTACGAATCGCCGCTCTGGTCTCACTCCGGCAAGCTGCTCGCCTACGTCTCCAACGCCCGCAACGGCCGCGACTTCGACCTCTATACCGCCGATCCCGAGCGGCCCGGCAGCGAGCGCCTCGTCGCCGAGCTCGCCGGCCAGTGGACACCGCTCGACTGGAGCGCCGACGACAGCCGGCTGCTGCTCGGCGAGGACATCTCGGTCGCCGAGTCCTACCTGCACGCCGTCGACCTGGCGACCGGCAAGGTGACGCTGCTGACGCCGCGGCGGAGCCGGGGATCGCTGCCGACCGTCGCCTACCAGGGAGCCCGCTGGGCCGCGGACGGCCGGTCGATCTACACCACCAGCGACAAGGAAGGCGAGTTCCTCCGGCTGGTGCGGCTCGATCCCGCGACCGGCGTCGAGACCTCGCTCTCGGGCGACATCCCCTGGGACGTCGAGAGCTTCGACCTGTCGCGCGACGGCGAGCTGCTCGCCTACTTCGCCAACGAGGAGGGGATCAGCCGCCTGCACCTGCTCGACACCCGCACCGGCAAGGCGCTGCCCGCCCCCGAGCTGCCGCCCGGCGTCGCCACCCGGCCGCATTTCCGGCCGGCCGGCGGCGCCGTCGATGCCGGCGACGCCGGCGGCGCCGGCGACCCCGGCAATCGCCGCGGCGCGCACGAGTTGGCCTTCGCCGTGACCTGGGCGCGCGGCCCCCTCGACGTCTACTCCTACGACGCCGACGCCGGGCGCCTGGAGCGCTGGACCGCCAGCGAGACAGGCGGCCTCGACGCGGCGCGCTTCGCGGTGCCGAAGCTAGTGCGCTATCCGACCTTCGACGCCACCGGCCGCCAGGGGAGCTCCCGGCGCACCATCCCGGCGTTCGTCTACTCCCCCGCCGCCGACCGCTTCCCGGGACCGCGCCCGGTCATGATCAGCATCCACGGCGGTCCCGAGGCGCAGACCCGCCCGCGATTCCTCTTCGAGCTCAACTACCTCGTCGACCAGCTCGGCGTGGCGCTCGTCATGCCGAACGTGCGCGGCTCCTCGGGCTACGGCAAGACCTACCTGACGCTGGACAACGCCGAGAAGCGCGAGGACTCGGTCAAGGACATCGGCGCGCTGCTCGACTGGATCGCCACCCAGCCCGACCTCGACGCCTCCCACGTCATGGTGTCCGGCGGCTCCTACGGCGGCTACATGACGCTGGCCACGATGACCCATTACAGCCAGCGCCTGGCCTGCGGCTTCGACGCCGTCGGCATCAGCAACTTCGTCACCTTCCTCGAGCACACGCAGCTCTACCGCCGCGACCTGCGGCGCGTCGAGTACGGCGACGAGCGCGACCCGAAGATGCGCGCCTTCCTCGAAGGTATCGCTCCCGTCCGTCACGCCGGCGACATCCGCAAGCCGCTGCTGGTCGCGGCGGGCGCCAACGACCCGCGCGTGCCGGTCTCGGAGTCGGAGCAGATCGCCGCCGCGGTCGAGGCCAACCACGTGCCGGTCTGGTACGTGGTCGCCAAGGACGAGGGCCACGGCTTCCAGAAGAAAGCCAACGCCGACTACCTGCGGACGGTCTCGATCGTCTTCCTCGAGACCTACCTGCTCGGCAAGCCGCCGCAGGCAGGCGCCACCGCCGCCGCGCCGGGCGGACGCTGAGGCTGGCTTGGCTCAGTCAGTCGTGCCCCATCGGCCTGGGCCGACCCCGAGCGATGAAGTTGGGCGTGGGGCCCCCTTCCCCCCGGAGGGGAGGCCGCGGCTCCGCCTGTCGCCTGTCGCGGCACCCCGGCTGGGAGGAAGGGGGTTGGGGGGATGCGGGGGGCGATCCGATAGACGCTGGTAAGTTGCGCGACACGTCTGAGCCCCAAAGGCGCTACCGGGCGAACCGGGCAGGTGGGTCCTCTTCGTAGTAATTACCCGCCGCCGGCCGCGGCGGCGCCGGTGGCGCGGTGACTGCCGCTGCGCACCTTGACGCGGTTGCGGCCGCTGCGCTTGGCGATCAGCAGCGCCGCGTCGGCGGCCTGGTAGAGGTCCTGCGGGTTGATCATCTCGGGCGCCAGCTCGGCGACGCCGAAGGAGCAGCGGACGGAGATCTTGACCTCGCCGTAGCGATGCTCGAAGCCCTCGATGCGGTCGCGCAGCTTGAGAGCCAGCGTCTCGGCGCCGTGGATGCCGGTCTCGGGCGCCAGGATCGCGAACTCGTCGCCGCCGACCCGCGCCAGCACCTCCTCGGGGCGGGTCAGGTCGCGCGCCAGCGATGCCACCTGCTTGAGCACGAAGTCGCCGCAGAGGTGGCCATAGCTGTCGTTGATCTGCTTGAACTCGTCGAGGTCGAAGAGGATCAGCGACAGCGGCCGGTGGTGGCGGACGGCGCGCGCGAACTCGCGCTGGACCTCTTCCTCGTACTTGCGCTTGTTGAAGATCTCGGTCAGCCCGTCGCGCGCCACCAGGTCGTAGATCGCCAGGTGATAGGCGCTCTCGACGTCCTGCTCGTGCAGGAACTTGAAGTGCACGGCCGCGGTCTGGAAGCGGTCGCCGCTCTTCAGCACCGTCCGCCCCTGGATGGGATGGCCGTTGACGAAGGTGCCATTGGTCGAGCCGAGGTCCTCGACGGTCACCACCGGACCAGCATAGCGGAGGCGCGCATGCTTGCGCGAGATCGACATCACCTCCGGCAGGCTGAGGCCCACCAGCGGCGAGCGCCCGATCTCGAGCACCGTTCCCGGCGACAGGCGGTAGCGCGAGCCCAGCCGCTGGGATTCGGGATGCGCGATCAGGATGACGTCGGCCTCCGACTCGGCGAGGACGGTCCCGCGCTCGATGCGCTCGCGCGTCGAGGTCTCGAAGGTCTGGGTGGTGCTGCTCTCCTGGAGCGCCGCCAGATCGATGCCGTCGGTGTCGGGCTCGAGCTCGAGGCCGCTCTTGGCGTCGGCGGCGTCCGGAGGGTTGTCCATAGGTCGGCAGGTCTACAAGGTCTACGAATTCTACAGCTCTCGTTGGAAGCCAGGGTCGGACCGTCCATGGCGGCGCCTGGCTCCCCCAGTGCAGCGGGCTGATGGGGAAAAAATGCTAACACCCGCCCCGGCAGCCGTCAAACGAGGGTCGTCATATGACCAATCGGCCATATATTGACCGTCATGGGCGTTTTTATGACTCACCCGGTCCTAGAGGTGCCCACATCGGCTGGCACCCGCATGACCATTCAGGTCCCGGCGGCGAGCGTCGCTCCCCGACGCAGCTGCTAAGATCGCCCGCCGGGAGGAGGGCCAAGCATGTACATCTTCGTCACCGGAGCGACGGGATACATCGGCCACGCGGTGGTCGGCGAGCTGGCAGCGCTCGGTCACGCCGTGACCGGCCTGGTGCGCAACGATGCCAAGGCGGAGCTGGTGCGCCGGCTGGGGGCGAAGGCGGTGGTCGGCGACGTCGCCGATCCCGACTCCTACCGCGAGCACGCCGCCGAGCACGAGGCGCTGGTCCACGTCGCGTTCGGCGCCGGCCCCGGGGCGGTCGCCGCCGACCGCACGGCGATCGAGACGCTGATCGCCGCCGCCCAGGCCGGCCGGGCGCGCTCGCTCGTCTACACCTCCGGCATCTGGGTCCTGGGGGCGACCGGCAACGCGCCGGCGTTCGAGGGGGCGCCGACCGACCACCCGGCCGCCCTCGTCGCCTGGCGGGTCGCCCACGAACAGCTGGCGCTGGAGGCCGGCATCCATCACCTGGCGAGCGCCGTGATCCGCCCGGGCATCGTCTACGGCGGCCGCGGCGGCCTGATCGGCAGCTACTTCGACTCGGCCGAGAAGGAGGGCGCGGCGGCCTATGTCGGCGACGGCACCAACCGCCTGCCGATGATCCACGTCGAGGACCTGGCGCGCTTCTACCGTCGCCTCGTCGAGCACCACGCCCGCGGCGTCTTCCACGCCGTCGACGGCAACGGCGTGCCGCTCGCCGACGTCGCCCGCGCCGCCAGCGAGGCCGCCGGCAAGCAGGGCGCCACCCGCTCGATCCCCCTCGAGCAGGCGCGCCGCGAGCTCGGCGCCTTCGCCGACTGCCTCGCCCTGGACCAGCTGATCCAGAGCCGCCGCAGCACCGAGATCGGCTGGCGCCCCGAGCATCCGAACTTCCTGGGCGAGGCCGCCAAGGCCTACCTGGAGTGGAAGAGCGCCCGGGCTTAGAGCACTTCGCGGCCCGCCAGCCCTCAGCGCCGCGCCAGCAGCGCGCGCAGCACGTGGCGGGCCACCTCGGGGTTCTCGCGCAGGCGCCGGATCGAGTAGGGGTACCAGTCGCGCCCGTAGGGGACGTAGACGCGCAGGCGGTGGCCGGCGGCGATCAGGATCTCGCGCAGCTCCTGGTCGACGCCGAGCAGCATCTGGAACTCGTACCGGTCGCGGCGCAAGCCGTGGCGGTCGATCAGCGCGGTGGCCGCCGCGGCCAGGTACTCGTCGTGGGTGGCGATCGCCGGGTAGACGCCCGATTCGATCAGCTTCTCGAGCGCCCGCACGAAATTCGCGCGCACCGTCTCGTAGCCCTTCCAGGCGATACGGCGCGGCTCGACGTAGATGCCTTTGCAGAGCCGCACGTTGGCGCCCTCCCGCGGCAGCTCGGCGACGTCCGTGAGCGTGCGGCGCATGTAGGCCTGCAGCACCACCCCGAGATTGCCGTGCCGCGCCTGCAGCTCGCGATAGATCCGCAGCGTGGCGTCGGTGCAGCTCGAGTCCTCCATGTCGATGCGCACGAAGTTGTCGCGCGCGCGGGCGGCGGCGGCGACGGTCGCGACGTTGTCGCGGCAGAATCCCTCGTCGACCTTGAGGCCGAGCAGGGTCAGCTTGATCGAGACGTTGGAGTCGAGACCGCGCTCCTGGATGGCGGCGAAGACGCGCAGGTATTCGTCGACCGCGGCCAGCGCCTTGTCGCGCTCGCTCACCTCCTCGCCCAGCAGGTCGATGGTCGCCATCGCCCCCTGCCGGTTGAGCTCGGCCACCACCCGCAGCGCGTCCTCCAGGGTGGCGCCCGCCACGTAGCGCGCCGCCACGCGGCCGACGATGAAGCGGGGCACCAGCGGCAGGGTGCCGACCAGCAGGCGGTTGAACACGCTCATCGCGAGGCCCCGCGGGACGCGCGGCAGTGGGTCCGTCTCCCTCTGGCTCCCTTTGGACGAGGGGCCGGGGTTGCGGGGGGGAAGGACTTTGGCCCCTCGTCCAAAGGGAGGCAGGGGGAGACGGACCCACTACCGGATCGGCTGCTCGGATCGGCCGGTGGCATCGAGCGGATGGGGGTCGAGGCGGGCGGTGGCGTCGGGAGCGCCAGGCGCGATCAGGCGCCGGCGGTCGAGGGCGCCGCCTCGGCGTCGACCACCCAGCGCACCGACTTCGAGCACGGGCAGGCACCGCCGACGCGCCGCAGCGCCGGCATCTGCGCGGCGGCGGCCTCGGCGGTCAGCTCGCCGCGCCGCACCTGGCCGAGTGAGTCCACGTAGTCCTTGAAGTCGCGCCCGACGCGGTACGCCTCCGGCAGAGCGCCGGCCAGGTGGTGCAGGTAGTCCGAGAGATCGTCGTAGGGCTCGCCGCCGGTGCCCACCATCAGGAAGGCCCCGACGCCGCGCCGGCGCAGGAACCCGGAGCACGGCAGGCGCAGCAGGTCCTCGGGCCGCACGCCGTCCGTCACCTCGCCGGCCAGGAGGCGGTCCAGGACCCTGGGTGCCTCGGCCAGCGACAGCTCCGGCAGGCGGGCCCGCAGGTAGCGCAGGTTCAGGTCCCGCACCACCTTCTCGACCTCCTCGCGATAGAGGCGCTGCGCCTCGGCGTTCTTCATCGGCTTCAAGCCGAAGCGCACGTTGGTGCCGCCGCCGCGCTCGTCGCCGAACATCTCGAGGCCGCGCGGCATCCACTTGTTGATCGCGCGCTGCAGCATGTCCATGGTGATGAAGCCCTCGTCCCGCGCCGCGCTGGTCACCCAGCGCCGCATCGGCACCACCCCCGCCGCCAGGTGGAAGGCCTCCTCGCGCAACATCTGCGGCATGCTCTCCGCCATCGGCTGGTAGGCGCTCTGGCGCTGCATGGTCAGCTGGTACTTGCCGACGCGGTCGATGAGCGCGCAGAACACCACGTTGTCGACGAACGAGTCGAAATCGATGTTGAAGGCCCCCAGCACGTGGGAGCCGGTGGTCATCGACAGGATCTCCTCGATCATCTCCGAGCTGCTGTCCTTGGAGACCGAGCTCCAGTCGTCCTCGGCCAGCAGGTGCAGCATCTGGTAGCCGTGGCGCAGCTCCTCGGCCATCATGCGCAGGATCCAGAACTGCTCCCCCTCGTCCTGCGCCCGGGCGAGGGTGAGGCGGTGCTGCTGGATGGAGCCGAACTCGGTGGACGCCTGGGCGCGGATCGCCCCCAGCAGGTGGTGCGCCTGCTCGGGGACCATCTCGGCGGCGCGGACGTACTTCGGCTTGCCCTTCAGCTCGCCGCACTCGATCTCGGTGCACATCCCTAGCTGCCGGTAGGCGCAGAGCTGGAACTGCGGGTCGTTCGGGAAGTGCTTGTCCCAGTTGTCGAGCAGGAACTCGTAGTCGGGCAGGAAGGCCTCCCGCCACTTGACGACGGCGTCGTGGAAGCTCTTCGGCAGGCTGGTGGTCCTGGTGGTCATCGGCGCTCTCTCACTCCGTACTAAGAAGCACACCCCCTTGCCCGGTGCGGCCGGCATCGCCTCCGGAGCGCCGGGGTGTCGCGCAACTTACAGCGTCTATCGGATCGCCCCCCGCATCCCCCAACCCCCTTCCCACCCCTCCGGGGGGGAAGGGGGCACTGCGCCCACCTTCATACCTCGGGGTCGGCAACTGCCGATGGGCGACCCTGGAGGGTCTTGACGAACGGGCGCAGGCTCGAGGGCTCGAACCCCAGCGAGGAGAAGAAGGCCCGCAGCTCCTCCGCGCCTTCGTCCACCAGCGTCCGCACGCTGTGGGCGCCGAGCTCCCGGAAGTGTCCGAGCAGGGCCTCGGCCATGAGACGGCCGATCGCCTTGCCGCGGTGCGCCGGGTCCACTCCCAGGACCTCGATCCAGCCGGTCGGCTCCTCGAGCCCGAACTCCCCCGACCGGACCTCCCCGAGCATGAAGCCCACTACCTCGCCGCCCAGCTCCGCCACCACCGACCCTTCCGGGTCCCTTCTCAAGTAGTAACCGATCTGGCGCTCCCAGACTTCCGGCCGGTAGCGGCCGCTGATCTTCTCGTCGATGCCGGAGATCGGGGTGATGTCGATGTCGCCGAGCGGGCGGATGCGCAGTCCGTCCGCGGCGGCCGGGGAGCTCGTTCGCTCGGTCACGAACCGGCATTCTAAGCCACGCGGCCCCGAAGCACGAAACCGTCCGTGCGATGGCCCCGCCCACCGCGGGACTTCGCATCTTCAGGTAGAGGCCGTCGGGAGGCCGCCGTAACGACCCTCCCCCGGCGGACGCCCATGCACCCAGGAGCTCAGAACCCGTTCATTGACAGCTTGCTCGAGTCAGGACACACCGGCCGCCGTCGTGACGGCCGGCGGGCGCACGTGCTCGTGTGCGTGGTAGCTGCTGCGCACCAGCGGACCGGCCTCGCAGTGGGCGAAGCCGAGCGCGAGCGCGTGCGCGCGGTAGGCCGCGAACTCGTCGGGGTGCACCCAGCGCGCCACCGGCAGGTGCTCGCGGGTCGGCTGCAGATACTGGCCGATGGTGACGATCTCGACGCCGGCGGCGCGGATGTCGGCCAGCGTGGACTGGACCTCCTCGGAGGACTCGCCGAGGCCGACCATGATGCCGGTCTTGATCCGGCCGCGCCAGCTTCCGGGGCCGGCGGCATCGGCAGACCGGCGGGCGGCCGCGGCGGCGGCCTGCGCCAGCAGCTCCAGGCTGCGGTCGTAGCGGCTGCCGGGGCGGGCCCGGCGGTAGAGCCGGGGCACGGTCTCGACGTTGTGCGAGAAGACCTCGGGGCCGGCCGCCAGCACCACGCCGAGGGCGTCGGGGACGCCGCGGAAGTCGGGGGTGAGCACCTCGACGGCGGTGCCCGGGACGCGGCGGTGAATCGCCTCGATCACCCGCGCGAAGTGACCGGCCCCGCCGTCTGGCAGGTCGTCCCGGTCGACCGAGGTGATCACCGCGTGCCGCAGCCCCATCGCCGTCACCGCCTCCGCGACGTGGTCCGGCTCGCGCGGATCCACTCCCGGCTCGGGCCGCCCCGAGGTCACCGCGCAGAAGCCGCAACGGCGCGTGCAGACGTCGCCGAGGATCATGAAGGTTGCGGTGCCGTGCTCGCCCCAGCATTCGTAGATGTTCGGGCAGCGCGCCTCCTGGCACACTGTATGCAGATCTAAGCGACTGACCAGGTTGCGGACCTGGTGGTAGGTCGAGGAGGTCGCCAGCTTGATACGCAGCCACTCCGGACGCCCCGCACGATCGCTCCCAAGGGCCGGAGAAGAAGATTGACCGATCTGGATCAGCGGCTCGTTCATCCTGGTAGTTTAACCCGCTCGTCCTAGCCTGCAAGCGCCACGGGAAGGGAGCGATGGGGCCGGTCGAGCGGTAAGGGACCCCGGTAGCTCGAAACGGAAGCAAGCTTCAACTTGGAGATAGCCGATGTGCGTGCAACGCACGAAGAGGAGTGGTGTGCTCTCGGGGTTCTCGGCGGTGCTGCTGCTGGCGGCGCCACTCTCCGCAGGTGACATGACCGGCAATTGCCGCCTCGGCAATCAGCCCGCGGCGACGCTGCTGGTCCCCTACTTCGAGGTCGATCTCGCCAATCCCAATGGGCAGACCACCCTGGTGTCGGTCAACAACTCCGCCCCGCGCCCAACCCTGGCCCGCATGGTCCTCTGGACCGACTGGGGCGTCCCCACCCTCGCTTTCGACATCTACCTGACCGGCTACGACGTCCAGACCTTGAACCTGCGGGACGTCTTCAACGGCAACCTGCCCGTGACCGGCCCGAGCATCAGCCCCACCGGCCCGGTGTCGCAGTCCGGCCCCGGCTTCCCCGGTTGTTCCGCCAGCAACGCCGCCGCCACCCGGGCCATGGGCCCGGAGATCCAGTCCTCCCTGCGCGCCGCCCACACCGGCCAGCCCATACCGAACAGCCAGCCGGCGCAGTGCGCGGCGAGCGCGCGCAGGAAGTCGCCGCTGGTGATCGGCTACATCACCGTCGACGTGGTCAACCGCTGCACGGGGACCAGCATGATGAGCACCGCCAACACCCCGGCCGACCCGACCTACTTCGCCAAGGGCGGCACCGGCCTGGCGAGCGACGTCAACGTCCTCTGGGGCGACGTGTTCTTCCACGACCCCCAGCTCAGCCAGGCGATGAGCCAGCCGGCGATCACCGTCGTCGCCGATGCCCAGTTCTTCAATCCGGGCGACTACACCTTCTACGGCCGCTATGACAACTTCGACAGCCGCGACGACCGCATGCCGCTGTCGAGCATGTATTACGTCCGCTTCGTCAACGGCGGCAGTTTCGCCAGCGGCACCGACCTGCTGGTCTGGCGCGACAACCGGTCTCCCGAGGCCAACGCCCTGCCTTGCGGCTCCATGCCGTCCTGGGCGGCCCCCGGCGAGGAGCAACTGCTGATCTTCGACGAGCAGGAGAACGCCTCCGCCCTGAGCAAGCCCAGCGCCTTCCCGTTCGCCACCCAGCGCGTCAAGGTCGGCGGCAAGACGATCCCCGCCCAGCCCAGCTCCGGCTGGCTGATGCTCGACCTCTGGCACGCCGACGGCACCCACGCCCAGGGCTGGGTCGGCTCGATGCTCTCCACTTCCGGCCGCTTCTACTCCGGACACGAGGCCATGCGCGCCGACGATCTTTGCAACTTCGGGCCGTAGGGTAGCTTCGACCGACACCGCGACCGCGCGTGCCGGCGGCCGGGTGCTGCTAGAGTCCCCTCCAGCGCAGAAAGGGGGGGACGCCTTGCAATTCGAGACCATCGCGGTGCACGCCGGCGGTGAGGTCGATCCGGCGACCGGGGCCGTCGCGCCGCCGATCCACCTGTCGACCACCTTCGAGCATGGACCGGCCGGCGAGGTGCCGCACGGCCATCTCTACATCCGCGACGGCAACCCGACCCAGACGCGGCTTGAGCAGGCGCTCGCCGCCATCGAGGGCGGCGAGGCTGCCTACGCGTTCGCGTCGGGGATGGCGGCCGGCGCGGCGTACCTGCAGACGCTGCCGGCCGGCTCGCACGTCCTTTTCCACAGCGACCTCTACTACGGCGTCCGCGTCCTCGCCAACGACTACCTGCCGCGCTGGGGAATCGAGGCGAGCGCCGTCGACCTCGCGGACGAGCAGGCGTTCACGGCGGCGCTGCGGCCGGCGACCCGGCTGGTGTGGGCGGAGACGCCGACCAACCCGCTGCTCGAGGTGCTCGACCTCCGCCGCATCGCCGCCGTCGCTCATGACCACGGCGCGAGCCTGATCGTGGACGGCACTCTCGCCACGCCTGCATTGCAGCGGCCCCTGGATCTCGGGGCGGACGCGGTGATGCACGCCACGACCAAGTACCTCGGCGGCCACAGCGACGTGCAGGGCGGCGCCCTGGTGCTGCGGCAGAGCGACCCCGAGCTGGCCGCACGCCTCGTCCGCGTGCGCCACGACCTCGGCGCCGTCGCTTCGCCGTTCAACAGCTGGCTGGTGCTACGCGGCCTGCGCTCGCTCGCCTGCCGCATGGAGCGCCACGCCGCCAACGCCATGGCCGTCGCGAGCGCCCTCGCCGGCCGGCCGGAGGTCGCGGCGGTGCACTACCCGGGGCTGCCCAGCCACCCCGGGCACGAGATCGCCCGCCGCCAGATGCGCGCCTTCGGCGGCATGGTGTCCTTCCGCCTCGCCGGCGGCCGCGAGCACGCCCTGCGCGTCGCCGGGCGCCTGCGTCTCTTCCTCAACGCCACCAGCCTCGGCGGCACCGAGAGCCTGATCGAGCATCGCGCCTCGTCCGAGGGCGCCCACTCGACCGCCCCGCCCGACCTCCTGCGCGCCTCGATCGGCCTCGAGCACCCCGACGACCTGATCGGGGACCTGCTGCAAGCGCTCGGCGGTTGAGCCGAAGCTACAAGCGTCAAGCTCGGCCGTGGCGTCGCTGCCAATACTCGCGGAACGATCGCAGCCCAGCTCCTTCGTCTCCAACGATGCACTTATAGCCAGTTAAATATAGTAGAATGAATAAGTTGAATCCAATGATGTTTATCCTTGTTTCTCTATTATTTTCAATCACTTAGCAATGTTTACCATCAGGCATGATTCTTGCTAAAAGTCGTCACGGAAAGTGACACTCCGTCCGTCGGTAACGGATGGGGGGCATGCAAGGAACGGGCGGAGACTCTCTCACTTCAGGAGGCTACGCCCGTGTCCGCTTCGGCTCCTCGCAAGAACGCTCCTCCCCTCCGGATCCACCGCCCAAGCCCCGGCTTGCGGCGGTCCTCTACCAGCCTCCCGAGCATCGCCGCCGCGGCGATTCTCGCCACGCTGCTCGCGCTCGCGGGCGCCACGGCCGCGGCCGCGCAGGCGAGCGGAGCGAGCGCCGCCTTCGGTCTGTCGGCGCAGGTCACGGCCGGCCCTGTTTCGGTGGCCGTCCCGGCCACTCCCACGGCCAGCGGCCAGGCGCCGCCGGCCTATGACCGCCACGGCCAGGTCGCCTCGGCCAGCGCTTCAGCGCCCGGCCTCGGCACGCTGGTGACGACCGGCATCGTGCAGGTGAGCGCCGCTTCGACGCTCCCCTCCCAAACCACTGCCAGCGCCGCGGCCACAGTGGACAATCTTGGACTCGTGGCGGCCTCCGCCATACGCCTGGACGCCGACACCGTGGCGTCCACCGCTGCCGCCGGCGGCGCCTGCGGCAGCTCGCTCAACGCAGTCGGGACGACGACCATCGAGCATGGCAGGCTCACCGTGTCGATGCCGGTGCCGACAGTGGTGGATGTCGCAGCGCAACCCGCGCCGAACACCACCGTGTTCAACCAGCTCGGCGTGCGCGTCGTGCTCAACGAGCAGGTCACGTCGCCAGGCACGACGACCGCCAGCGCCTCGGTCAATGCCATTCACGTCTACCTGACCAACGCCTTGCTGCTAGGCAGCCTGCTCAACGGCGACATCGTCGTGGCGCACGCCGCCGCATCTCTCGCCTGCCCGCAGGGCACCAGCGCCGATGTCGACCTGGCGCTCAGCGCCAACCCGGTCTTCGCCGTGCCCGGAAAGCCCCTGACCGTAGGCGCCAAGGTCCAGAACACGGGCCCGGACTCGGCGAGCGGCGTCGTGTTGCAGCTCAGTCCACCTCACGAGCTGGTCGTCGGCCACGTCCACGCGAGCCAGGGGTCGTGTAGCAGCAGCGGCTCGGTGATCACCTGCAACCTGGGTGACCTGGGGGTCGGTGCGACCGCGTCCGTAACCCTCGGCACACGGGTGGCCAAAGACGCATGCGGCACGTTCGCCGTGCAGGGGGAGGTGAGCAGCGACACGCCCGACCCCAGCCCCGGAGACAACACGGCGACCCTCATGATCAAAGTCAACGAGGTCTGCAAGGGGTGCGCGGCAACGGCTTCGGCGCTGCTCCTCGACGGCGGCCGCTTCCGGGTCGAGGTCGAGTTCCGCAGTCCGACTACCCAGCTGCTGACCACGGCTCAGGCGGTGCAGCTGAGCGACGAGTCAGGCTTTTTCTGGTTCTCAGAACCCGGCAAACCGGAGGTGTTCACCAAGGTGCTCGACGCCTGCAACGGATCGGGCCAGGTGTCAATCCTAACCGGCGGCGTGACCGACCTCGAGCTGGTCGAGCGCGTCACCGATCTCGCCACCGGCGCGACCTGGGAGAAGAAGAACCCGAGCGGCCAGATCTTCACCGCGCAGAGCGACGGCCAGGCTCTCTCCTGCCATCCGTAACCGTGGCGGTCACCTGCGGGCCCGGGGTCTCCTCGGGCCCGCGCCGGTGCCCTCGACGTCTGGACGGATGTCCAGGGCGACGTCGAGGGCCGGGGCGCTGTGGGTGAGCCAGCCGACCGAGAGCAGGTCGACGCCGGTGGCGGCGATGGCGGCGGCGGTGGCGGGCCGGATGCCGCCGGAGGCTTCGGTGAGGGCACGGCCGCGGGCGCGGCGCACCGCCTCGGCGAGAACGTCGAGCGGCATGTTGTCGAGCAGCACGACGTCCACTCCCAGGGCCAGCGCCTCGTCGAGCTCGGCGAGCGAATCCACCTCGACCTCGATCTTGACCAGGTGGCCGGCGCCGCGGCGGGCACGCTCGACGGCCGGGCGCAGGCCGCCGGCCAGCGCGCGGTGGTTGTCCTTGATCAGCACCGCGTCGTCGAGCCCGAAGCGGTGATTGGCGCCGCCGCCGGCGCGCACCGCGTACTTCTCGAGCGCCCGCAGCCCCGGCGTGGTCTTGCGCGTGCAGACCACCCGCGCGCCATCGGTGGTCGCCGTGGTCGCCGTGGCCGCCTGCCCTACCGCCGCCACCGCCGCCACCAGATTCCGCGTCGCGGTGGCGATGCCCGAGAGGTGGCCGAGAAAGTTGAGCGCCGTGCGCTCCGCCGACAGGATCGAGCGCGCGGCGCCGCGCACTGTCGCGAGCACCGCACCGGCCGCCACGTCGTCGCCGTCGGCGGCGTGCGCCGCGAGCGTCAGCGACGGATCGAGCAGGCGGAACGCCGCGAGCGCCACCGGCAGCCCTGCCAGCCGCCCCGGCGCCCGCGCCACCAGAACCGCTTCGGCCCGCGCCTCGGCCGGCACCACCGCGTCGCTGGTCAGATCCCCGGCCCGGCCGAGGTCCTCGGCCAGGGCGCGCCGCACCAGGTCCTCGTACAGCAGTGGATACAGTGGTGCCAGCCCGGGCGCCGGCCCGTCCTGCACAGCTTCGGTCCCGTCGCGCGCGGTCGGTGCCCGTCGGGTCTCCGCGCCAGGCGTCGGGGCGCTCATGCCAATCGGGCCACCACCGCGGGCATCGGCGCAGGTCGCCGCACGTCCGCCGGCGCCGCCACCGCGGCGGCCTCGAAGCGTGCCGTGCCGGCGGCCGTGACGGTCAGGAAGAGGCGCCGCTGCCAGGCGGCGTCGGCGTGGGGGTAGTCGACGCGGTAGTGGCCGCCGCGGCTCTCGCTCCGCTCACGCGCCGCCTGCGCCAGCAATCGCCCGGCGAGCAGCAGGTTGCGCGCCTCGGCCGCGGCGAACCCGGGGTCCGCCGGCGGCGACACTCCCGGGCGGCGCATGCGATCCGCGGTGCCGGCGAGCTCGGGCGTCGGCCG
>DATNKH010000588.1:0-2680 GCA_035603475.1 Thermoanaerobaculia bacterium | reverse complement strand
GCCCAAAGGGAGGCAGGAGGGAGGTGCCAGGTGCCTCCGGCGGGAAGGGGGGTTTTCAGCTCGGCAGTGCGACCTTGAGATAGGCCGCGGCCGCTCTGAGCGCGTTCCAGAGGCTGTTCGGCTCGCGCTTGAAGGAGCGCGTGAAGAGCTCTTCGCCGTGCGCGCGGTCGCCTTTGAGCACGTAATACGCCCCGATCTCCGCCAGCCAATCCTCGTCGTCGGGCTTCCACTGCAGCACCTTGTCGAAGGCCGCCCGCGCCTTGTCCCACTCGCCCGCCTCGTAGTAGACGCGGCCGATGCGGATCCAATCGCCGGCGTCCGACTTGTTGCCGGCCGCGGCATCGAAGATGGCCTGCCCCTCGGCTTTCTGGCCGGCGAGGTAGTAGACGCGGCCCACCGCGATGTTCTCCCAGCTGCCCTTCTCGGCCAGGACCTTCGCCGCGCCGAGCAGGCTAGCCGCCGCCTCGGGCGCGGGCTTGCCGGTGAAGAGACCCGGGCTCAGCGTGACCTTCTTCGCCGCGTAGGCTCCCGACGCCGTTCCCAGCACGAACGCCACTGCCATCCACCAGCCGGAGAACCGCCTGCGTTCCACTCGCGCGATCATGGCCGCCTCCTTGTCTAAATCCGGTAGTGTCCTGGCTAGATTGCCCTTGCCTCCCTCCCGCCGTTTGGGCGAGGGTCTGCAGTCTTACGCCGCCACCCTCTAGACTTGGACCCTCGCCCAAACGGAGGGAGGGAGGGAGGGGCAATCTAGCATTCTAGGACACTACCCGCGGTCGAATCACTGGCCGGGGCAGGGCGCGCCGCCCTCGATCCAGGTCTTGAAGCTGGCGACGAAGACGTCGTGCGGGACGGAGACCGGAGCGCGTCCCACGCCCGGGTCCCAGCCCCACGCCACGAGCTTGTCGTGGCTGACGTGCTCGAGCATCGCGGCGAGGTCCCTGCCGCCGGTCCGCTCCCGGTCCTTGATCGTCGCGCACAGCGCCGCGGGCGTCAGCCCGATGAACACCATCTTCTGCCGCGGTGAGGGCAGGCGCCAGTTCGGTGCGCCGGGCGGTACGTGCGCACCGTAGCTCGCCGGCGGATTGCCGGCAGCGTGGCAGGTCGAGCACGGCAGGCCGGGAACGCCATTGCCCTCGGGTCCGCGTTGCACGTGCTGGGCGTGCGCGATGCCGGCGTCGAACTGCAGCGGCGCATCGCCCGGAATGTGACAGTTCTGGCAGCGAGGATGCTGCAGCACGGCCCGGACGGTGTCGAACGCCGCCAGCGCCGCGGTGCGCGAGCCGTCCCGCGCCGGCGTGGCGGGCTCGCCGGCGGTGGCGGCGCCTGATGCTGCGACGGCGCTCGCGGCGGCCGCGGTGAGCAGCAGCAACCCGGCGACCCCGGCGACCATGGAGCGGCTGCGGCGGCGGCCTTCCCGCGTGCTGTTCATCTCCTGCATCTCCTCAGAGCCGGATGCTGACCGCACGGGCCACTAGGCGAGCCGCAGCGGCAGACGGCGCAGCCGCTGGCCGGTCAGCGCGAAGACGGCGTTGGCCACCGCCGGCGCGATGGGCGGGGTGCCGGGCTCGCCGGCGCCGCCGCATCTCTCGCGGCTGCGGACGATGTGCACGTCGACGCGCGGCATCTCGTGGAGGCGCAGGATCCGGTAGTCGTGAAAATTGCTCTCGACGACGCGGCCATTCCTCATCGTCAGCTCGGAGTGGAGGGCCGCTCCGAGACCGAAGGCGAGGCCGGACTCGACCTGTGCGCGGACGCCGAGCGGGTTGACGCAGGTGCCGCAATCGATCGCGGCGGTGACGCGGTGGACGCGGATCTGCCCCTCCTCGACGGCGACCTCGGCCACGTGGGCGACGATGCTCCCGAAAGACTCGTGCACGGCGAGGCCGCGGCCGCGTCCCGGCGGCACCGGGCTCCCCCACCCGGCCTTCGCGGCGGCCAGCTCCAGCACCTGCCAGACACGCGGCGACTTGACCAGCAGCGCCCGCCGGAATTCCAGCGGGTCGCGCTTCGCCGCGTGCGCCAGCTCGTCGACGAAGGATTCGACGACGAAGGCGGTGTGGGAGTTTCCCACCGAGCGCCACCAGAGGACGGGCACTCCCGTCTCGACGGCATGCAGCTCGACGCGGTGGTTCGGGATGCCCTTGACGTACGGCGAGTCGGACGCGCCCTCCACGCAGGTGGGGTCGATCCCGTCCTTGATCATCGCCTCGAAGGGCGAGCCGGCCAGGATCGAAGGCGTCACGATGCGCTGCCGCCATCCGAGGGGTGTGCCGCCCGCCGGATCGAGTGCGGCCTCCAGGCGATGGACCGCCAGCGGCCGGTAGTACCCGCCCCGGATGTCGTCATCGCGCGTCCACACCACCTTGACCGGGCGGTCGAGGCCCTTCGCCACGTGCGCGGCCTCCGACACGAAGTCCGAGGCGATGTTCGCCCGCCGGCCGAAGCCGCCGCCGAGGAAGGTGGTGTGGATCTCGACCTGCTCGGGCGGGAGGCCGAGGATCTTCGCCACCCGTTGCTGGTCCACGGTCTGGAACTGCGTCCCGGTCCACACCTCGCAGCTCCCGGCGGCGCGGCGCACCGTGCAGTTCAGCGGCTCCATCGGGGCATGCGCCAGGAAGGGCACCGAGTACTCGGCGGTCAGCGGCGCCGCCGCGAGCACCCGCTCAACTGCACGGTG